>JBQCCO010000160.1:0-21830 GCA_051962155.1 Leifsonia sp.
GGGGGGTGGGGAGGGAGGGGGGGTGTTTTTATTTTTTTTTTTTTCGTTCTTTTTTTTGTTGGGGGGGGTGGGTTGGCCCCCCCCCCCCCCCCGGGCCCGGTCGCGCCCGGTCCGCGAAGTGCTCGTTGTTGCAGTCTCCGACGGCGTGTCGGGTGCAACAACGAGCACTTCGGCGGAAGGAGCGCGGCGGGAGGCGCGCGGAAGGGGCGGCCCGGGAACGGACGCGGGCGGTCTACTTCTTGGCGATCAGCGGGGCGAAGGTGATCTGATCGATGTTCGCCGCCTGGTTCGACCTCATCTGAGCACCGACTCCGGCGCCGCCGGAGACGACGGGGCCGACAGCCCCGACGGTGAATCCGTCGAAGTTGTACTGCTGGTCCGACCAGAATTTGATGGTGTTCTTGCCGGGCTTCAGGGTGACCGGGACGGTGACCGTGAAGAACTGGCTCCAGCTGTACGTCGGCCCGAAGGCGACGGACTGCACGGACGATCCTCCGTTGACGGAGAACTGGGCCGTCCTATCCATGAAGTCGGGGTTGTAGTGGTTGGACGGCAGCGACTGGTTGTTGGCGAATCGGAGGGTCATCTCGTACTGACCAGCCGTGGGCGCGGTCGTCGCGACGGTCAGCGAGTTCGCCTGGCCGGGACCGATGTTGGTGACGGCGCTCCCGTTCGCCTGCGAAGCGGACTTGTCGATCGCCGTGATCCCCGTGAGCGTGCCGGACTCGGCCTGGACCGTCTGGGTGTTGGACGTGACGACCGGGTCGCCTGTCGCATACGGCGTCACCGAGAGGTCGTCGAGCTGGACCGTTCCGGAGGTGCCGGTCACGACGATCCGGTTGATGCCCTGTTCCAGGTACACCGCGCCGGAGGTCGACTTCCACGTGGTGTCGTCGGCGCCCGAGAGCTCCAGTGCCTCGGCGGACTGGCCGTTGACGGTCGTCTTCACCGTCCCGCTTCCGAGGTAGCGCAGCGCGATCTTCGAATAGCCGTCGGTCGCGGAATCGACCCAGAACGTTGCCGTGTCGGCCGTGTTCAACGCGGCGGTGCCCGCTCCGCTCTGACCGCGCGACGCGAACGAGGTGCTCGCGCCGGCCAGGTGCGCCTGCTCTGCTTCGTAGACGGTCGTCGGAGACGTGATCTGCGAGACGTCGATCTTGTCGATGATCGCGTCGCCTGCCGTCGCACCGCCGTTGTCGCCGGTCGTGGCGAGCGAGATGTCGTGGTCGCCCGCTGTCAGATGCACCGTGGTGTCGACGTTGTTCCAGGTGGTCCAGTGGTAGCTCGCCGGCAGCCAGACCTCGGTCGAGGCACCGCCGTCGGCCCGCAGGTAGACGTTGGTCGGGCCCTGGACGCCGCTCGCGGACGCGTTGCTTCCGGCGAAGGTGCGGATGTCGTAGTCGGCCGTCGCCGGGACGCTCACGTGGAAGGTGATGACGGTCGTCGATCCGGTCCGGAGGCCGCCGACATCCTTTCCTCCCGAGGTCGCGTTCCCGACGATTCCGGTCTTCTCCGTGTTGATGTTGAAGCCGGTCCCGCTCAGGGAGGCGTCCTCGGCCTCGTAGGACTGGCGGAAGCCGCTGTCCACCGCGGACTTCGAACCCGTGCCGCCCGGCTGGACCGTGATCTCGTAGGCCGACATGGCGGATGCGTCGATCGGCACCGTGATCGTCCCGTCGACCACGGGGACGTCGGCATCGGAGAGCCGGAGCGGCGCGTTGGCTGCTCCCGTGTCTCCGGACCAGGCGTCCTCCTGCACGGTCACGTGCACGGACGAACCGAACACCGACGAGGGGATGTTCTTCACGACGGTGTTGACGGCGCCGGTGCGGCCGCCACCCGAGAGGATGACCCGCGCGGTCTTCGTTGCGGTGTCCAGAGTCGCGACACCCTGCGGAGTGCCGCCGGCGTTGTTGGTGCTCGGGGTCAGCGTGACCTTCTGCCCGGTCATCTGCGAGTACCAGTTGTACAGCCACCACTGAGCGTTCGGGGTGTTCTGCTGCGCCGCGGAATCGTTGAGCGAGCCGTCGACCTCCCAGTAGGCGAGGTCGCCGTACACACCGCTGTCGTCCAGCGCCGAGATCCACGGGACCATCGTGGCCGGGTCGTCCTCGTCACTGCCGAGCCCGTACTCGGAGATGTTGATCGGAAGCGGTCCGACGCCGACCGTCTTCTCGATCGACCGGTACGCCGCCACGTCCGAACGAACGGTCGTCGGGCTGGACAGCTCGTGCCAGACCATGACATCGGGCACGCACGCGTTGGCCTTGCAGAAGGTGAGGAAGCTGGAGGTCGTCCGCGCGTCGAAGTGTCCCTCGCCCGGACCAGCGATCCGCGCCGAGGGATCGAGGCTCTTGATCAGCTTGTACGTCGAGAGCCACTCCGCCTCGAAGGCGGCAAGGACGGTCGAATTCGAGTTGATCCCGTTGAACCACTCGCCATCCGGTTCGTTGTAGGGGATGAAGACGATGTGGTCGTTGGCGCCGGCTGCCAGGACCTGGTTGACCTCGGTCGTCACGAATCCCTGGTACTGCGCGTAGCTGGTGCGGTCGTACGGGTAGGCGCGGTAGACGTCGGTCATGTAGATGTACTCGTCCTTGCCGCCTCCCTTCACGAACGCCGGCTCGACGCTGAGGGCGTCGGCACCGGGATGCTGCTGCCCGTCCTGCGCCTTCGTCGACATGGTCAGCTGTCCCATGCCGGCGACCAGGTTGTCGCTCGGGACTCCCGGCTGGTAGATCCCGTACAGCGTTCCGGATGCGGTCGGCGCGAACGCGGCACCGGGCGCGCTCAGGTCTGCGGTGAGCGTGGGCGGCGGCGGCGGCGGGCCGACCACGACGGCCGCATCGATGGCCACCGTGTGATTGGTGCTCGCCGGATTCTTCGTTCCCGTGGCCGTGATCACCACGGTGTGGGTGCCTTCGGTCAGGCCGTCGCTGCTGAACAGGGTCGACTGGGTCGACCGCGTCGCCTGGTAGTCATCGACGGTGGTGGCCGCTCCGCCGTCGAGCGAGAACGTCACGATTCCCTGGTCGACATCGCGGACGCCGAGGAGGGCCACGCTCGTGCCCGAGAACGTGAACTTCGCGACTCCATTGGTCGCATTGTCCCAGTGGACGGTGCCGTCATAGAGGTCGGAGACGCCGGAGGCGGTTCCCCACGTCGAATCGTAGGTGAAGCTGTCCTGGCCAGACGTCACCGCGTCGTCGATCTTCTGAGACACGTCCGCCGGCGCGGTCGCCGCGGTCACCGCCTCCACAGCGGGCGAGCTGGCAGAGGCTCCCGAAGCTGCGGTCGCACCCGCAGCGACAAGTCCCGCTGCGGCCAGAAACACCCCCGCACGCAGAACATTGCGATCGATTTTCGTCATAACAACTCCCTTGTCGTATACGTCCCCTGGCAATCGAACCGGTTCGACATCCCGCCCGTATCCAGGTCCGACATAGTGCCGGCAGGCATGAATGCCGCGAAAAGTGCGCGATGCCGCCGCGCTCGGGCGGAACGCAAGTCGATCTATCGAACCGGTTCGATAACCGAGAAGCGTAGGACTAAAGCAACTCGGAAGTCAACCGATGCGTCCCGTCTCCGGACGATCAGCGCACGCCGGCGCCGGGAAGCCCGGTCCGCCTCTCGCGCCTCGGCGTACTGTCCCGGATCACACCCGTGGCCGGCAGCATCCGAACCGGATCGTCCTCCGGCTCGGCGAGTGCCAGGTCGAAGGCGAGCCTGCCCATGTCGATCAGGGGTACGGCGACCGTGGTGAGGCTCGGCGTCACATCGCGGGCCATCCGGACGTCGTCGAACCCGGCCACCCCGATATCGGGGCCGACCTGGATGCCGTGGTCCCGGAACGCCGCGGCGGCTCCGACCGCCATGACGTCGTTGACCGCGAAGACGAGGTCGATGTCATCCAGTCCGCGGGCGATGAGCTTCTCCGCGGCCCGGTAGCCGCCGTCCCGCGTGAAGTCGTCGACGAACGTGTCGTCCTCGTGGATGGACAGCCCGACCTGGGCGAGTCCTTCGGCGAAACCTGCGCGCCGGTCCGCCACTGTGACGAGCTCCGGGTTCCCGCTCAGCACCGCGAACCGCCGGTACCCGCGTCCGGCGAGCTGCAGGGCGAGACCGCGGGCGCCGCCGGCGTTGTCGACCGCGACGGTGCGGAACGGCAGGAGGGGTTGCGAGACCAGGACGACGGATCCGCCGGAGCGCTCGAACGCGGTCAGCGCGTCGGACAGCTCGTCGTAGGACGCCCCTGCGTGCCGGCTGCCGGCGATGACGATCGCCCGGTGCCCCTGGGCGCGCAGATCGCGGACGCTCCGCAGCTCCAGCTCCGGGCTTCCCTCGCTCGCGGTCACGGTGACCGTCAACTTGGCCGCCTTCGCGGCGGTGATCAGCCCGCTGGCGATCGCTGCGAAATACGGATCGGCGATGTCGTTGACCACGAGCCCGATGGTCGACGTCGCCCCACGCTTGACCGACTGCGCCGAGACGTTCGCCACGTACCGGAGGCGCTGGGCGGCTTCGTGCACTCGAGCCGAGATGTCGGGACGCACGACGCGGTCGCTGCCGTTGAGCGCCCGGGACGCCGTCGCGATGGAGACGCCCGCCTCGCGCGCGACGTCGTGCAGGGTCGCCCGCGACGGGGAGCGCTTAGTCGCCATATCCGGGCCCTCCCCGCGATGATCGGCGTGCGCAGAAGACGCCACCGTCGTTCCCCGACGTCATGGGGACATTCTCACACGCGCGCGCGAGGTGACGGCCGCTGCCACCGTCGGACCCGTCCATTACTGTCGATCCATGGCCACGCGTCGCTCCTCCAAGCCGACCCTCGATGACGTCGCCGCTCTGGCCGGCGTCTCGCGCGCCACGGTTTCCCGGGTTCTCAACGGCGGTGTCCGCTCGACGGCCAACATCGACCCCGAGGTGCGGGAGGCCGTCTTCGCGGCGGCCAGATCTCTGGACTACACCGCGAACACTCAGGCGCAGGCGATGTCGGCGGGCGCATCGTCCACCGTCGCGATCCTGGTCTCCGAGATCGACGATCCCGGATCGTCCGCGCTGGTGTCCGGTGCTCTGAAGCGCGTTCGGGAGACGGGCAACGCGCTGATCGTCGGCTTGTCGGGGCTGACCGGGACGGATGAGCTGGATGCGCTCCGCGCCCTCCGCGGCCAGCGCCCGAAGGCTGTGGTCATCGCTGTGAGCCGCACGACCGACGCTGCTCGCGAGGAGGCGTTCCGGGAGGAGCTCACCGCCTTCGCCGATGCGGGTGGACGCGTGTCGGTGATCGGCGCGAACACGTTCGGGTTCGACGAGGTGCTGCTGCGGAACGCCGACTCCTCCGCCGCACTCGCCCGCTCCCTCATCGCCCGGGGCTACCGGCGGTTCGCCATCGTCGCGGCGTCGGCGGATCAGATCACGTCGCAGGAGCGGCTCCGCGGATTCATGGAGGAGGCGGCGAGCGAAGGGCTTGCCATCGACCCCGCCTTCATCGTCTCGGCCGATTTCGATCGCGACGGCGGATATGCGGCCGCGGGGGCGCTGATCGATCGCCTCGACGATATCGATGTGATCTTCGCCGTGAGCGACGCGATGGCGCTCGGAGTGATCGCCCGGCTCCGCGAGAACGGCGTCGCGGTGCCGGGCCGGGTCGCGGTCGCGGGATTCGATGATGTCCCCCTGGTCCGGGACCTGACCCCGCCGCTCACGACCGTCCGCATTCCGCTGGAGGACATGGCTGCTCTCGCGGTCGACCAGGTACTGAGCGAGACCGACGCGGCCGGACCGCGGACGGTCGAGCTCGCGGGCGAGGTCGTCATGCGGGCCAGCACCCCCACGAAGGCCTAGGACGCCGCGTCCGGTTCGCGCCCATTCGCGGAGGGATCGCGCCCTGTTCGTTTCCGCATGCCTGTCAGCGGGTGGACATCCGAGAGGTGTTGACAACCCCCACTGACGCACCGTAGCTTACGGATAGCGTTTTCCACGCGAGACAGCACCAAGCAGATCCGTGAGTCCTCCACTCACGTCACGAAGGAGTGAACGAATGCGAAAAGCACACACCCGTGCGCTCGCCCTGGTAGCCGGGGTCGCAGCCCTGGGCCTCCTGGCCGGGTGCAGCGCGCCCTCCAGCCCATCGGCGTCCGCGACCTCGAAGAAGCCCGCCGTCATCGACGTGTGGGGCTGGGACGCCGAGATGACCCCGAACATCGTCAAGGCGTTCAACGCCAGCCACACGGACGTCCAGGTCAATTACGTCCTCCAGGCGAGCAACCCGGCGACGGTGACCAACTTCCGCAACGTCATGAAGTCCAAGAAGGGCATCCCCTGCTGGGTGCCCGCCACCGGCCCGGTGACGACAGCGGTCGTCAACGGCTGGGCGCAGGACATCACGAAGTACATCAAGCCGATCGAGAGCAAGTTCTCCGCGGGAGCGCTCGCCGGCGCCAAGCTGGACGGCAAGTACTACGGGTTCCCCAGCGGCCCGGATGCGACGTTCGCGCTGGTCAACGAGAAGGTGTACAGCGACAACGGCATCGCCGTGCCGAAGACCTGGGACGACCTGATCGCCGCGGGCAAGCAGCTCAAGCCGAAGGGCATCACGGTCATCAACCTCGCGGGTGAGGACCCCTCGACGCTCATCCAGATCGAGCAGCTCGCCGGCGCGAAGTGGTTCGCGATCGACGGCGACCGCTGGAAGGTGAACTTCACCGACGCGAACTCGCTGAAGGGCGCCGATGTGATCCAGCAGATCGTGGACAACGATCTCGCGTCGCACCAGACGTACCAGGACCGGCCCTCCCTCTACGCGTACTTCGACAGCGGCAAGCTCGCGACCGTTCCTCTGGCGTGGTGGTCGCTGTTCGGCTACCAGACGAACCTCAAGGCCTCGCTCGGGACCTGGAAGGCCGTGGACTTCCCGCAGCTGAGCAGCTCGGGCACCTTCAAGGCGCCCGGCATCGCCAACCCCGGCATCGTGCCGGTCGGCTGCAAGGACCCGGCCGCCGCGGTCGAGTACCAGACCTGGGTGGCGACCTCCGCCGCCGGGATCGCGGCGTCGAAGAGCGCGAAGACCGACGCCATCAGCCTGCCGACGTCTCTGAAGGACGTGTCGAAGTACACCTCGGCCATCGTGCCCGACAAGCTCATCGACCCGGCGCAGAGCAAGGATCAGGTGGGCGCTGTGATCTCCAAGGCGCAGTCCGCCGCCATCGGCTCCTTCAATGAGGGCCCCGACTACGACGCCTGGTTCCCCGAGCTCCAGGACCAGTGGGGCAAGGAGATGTCCAAGCAGATCACCGTCAAGCAGGCGCTGGAGAACGTTCAGGCGTTCGTCGTCCAGGACCTGAAGACCAAGGGCATCAACTACACGGTCGCGAAGTAACACAGGTGAGGGGTGCGCCCGAGCGGCGCACCCCTCCCGGAAAGGAGACGGCGATGTCTTCGGCCACAAAGACGAGCGAAGCCGGGCCCGCGCGCAGCGCCACCCGGAGCACTCCGCTCCCGAGCGCCGGTCGGCGGCCGAGACGACGGATGTCGTGGCGGCACGTGCAGTCGCTGAAAGGGGCGTCCTTCACCTGGCCCTTCGTCGCCGGCTTCGCCGTCTTCACCGTGCTGCCCGTCCTCCTCGGGCTCGGGCAGAGCTTCTTCACGGTGAAGAGCTCCGGGCTCGGGTTCAGCGCAGCGCAGACCTCGTTCACGGGATTCGACAACTTCGTGCGCGCGCTGGGCGATGAGACGTTCTGGGCGTCGATGATCCGGGTGGCCATCTACGCCGCCGTCATGGTGCCCGTCACGATGATGGTGAGCCTGACGATGGCCCTCCTCCTCGATGCCGTCCGCCGGCGCGTGGCCAACCGGTTCCGGCTCCTCCTGCTCAGCCCGTACATGATCCCGGGGATCGTGGCGACCATGATCTGGCTCTACCTGTACAGCCCGAACGTCGGCCCCATCCGGCCGGTCCTGGCGCTCGTCGGGCTCGACGTGAACTTCTTCGCGGGAAACATGGTCTGGGTCGGGATCGGCAACCTGGTCGTCTGGGGCACCATCGGGTTCAACATGCTGATCCTGTACGGATCGCTGCAGGCCGTCCCCCGGGATGTGTTCGAAGCCGCGCGGGTCGACGGCGCCTCCGAAGTGCGCATCGCCTTCTCCATCAAGGTGCCCTACGTGCGCGGGACCCTGGTGCTCACGGGCCTGCTCTCCATCATCGGCACGCTGCAGATCTTCGCCGAGCCGACGCTCTTCCGGACGGTCTCCCCGGAGACCATCACCAAGGACTTCACTCCGACGATGGTCATCTACAACCAGGCCTTCCAGGTCGGGAACCTCAACTACGCCGCTGCCCTCTCCATCATCCTCGCCCTGGTCGTGGGGATCGCCTCGGCAGTGATCTACCGTCTCGCGAACAGGGTGGACAAATGAGCCTCATCGACACACAGATCGCCGACCCGGACCTCCTGGACGCCGGCAGCGCCTCCCCGCGCGGATCCGCACGGCGGCGCCGGGCAGTGGAGCACGACGCGGGTGAGATGGCCGGCCGGCGCGGCGGCTCCAAGTGGGTGGTCATCATCGGGCTGGTCGCGTTCGCGCTCTACTCGATCGGGCCCGCCTGGTGGCTGATCGTCTCCGCCACCAAGTCGAAGCAGGACCTCTTCACGACGAGCGGTCTCTGGTTCTCGCACTTCAACCTCTTCGAGAACCTCGCCTCGCTGTTCTCCTACCAGAACGGGATCTTCTCGCTGTGGCTGTGGAACTCGACGGTGTACGCGGTGCTGGGCTCGCTCGGCCAGACCTTCGTGGCGCTCGCCGCCGGCTACGGACTGGCGATGTACCGGTTCAAGGGGCGCGGCGCGACCGTGGCCTTCATCATCGCCTCCTTCCTCATCCCGAGCACGCTGCTGACCATCCCCTCGTATCTGCTGTACGTGCAGCTCGGCATCTACAACACGATCTGGGCGATGATCGTCCCGGCGTTCTTCAGCCCGTTCGCGGTGTACCTGGCGAAGGTCTACACCGAGGGGGCGATGCCCTCCGAGCTGATGGAGGCTGCGCGCATCGACGGCGCGGGTGAGTACCGGATCTTCTTCCGGATCGGGCTGCGACTGCTGACCACGGCGGGAGCGACGATCTTCCTGCTCCACTTCGTCGGCTCCTGGAACGGCTTCTTCGGGCCCCTGGTGTTCCTTCGTGACTCGGACAAGTGGCCCGTGATGCTGGGGCTGTACTCGTGGCTGCAACGCGGGGTCGACTCCACGGTCGATCTGACGAGCCTCGTGATCACCGGGTCGCTCGTCGCGACGATCCCGATGGTCCTTCTGATGATCGCGATGCAGCGTTACTGGAAATCCGGCGTGACCATGGGAAGCCTCAAATGACCTTCGAATCCACCCGTCCGGCCGACATCCGGCCCGGCACCACCTTCATCGACGACACCGGCGAGGTCGCCCAGCTGCACGGCGTCGGCATCCAGCGCTTCGGCGACCGGTTCTACGCCTGGGGCGAGGACAAGCGCGCCGGCTCGGCGTTCACGGCGGTCGCCTGCTACTCGTCGCCGGATCTCGCCGAGTGGCGCTTCGAGGGGAACTCGCTGGCCGCGGGCGATGGAGACCTCGGTCCGGACCGGGTCATCGAGCGTCCGAAGGTGCTCCGCCGTCCGGACGGCGCGTACGTGATGTTCCTGCACGTCGACACCGCCGACTACCGCTTCGCCCGCGTCGGCTACGCGATCAGCGACAACCCGGTGGGTCCGTTCCGGTATGTGGGGAGCGAGCGCCCACTGGGCAACGTCAGCCGCGATATCGGCGTCTACCAGGAGGACGGAGTCGGGTACCTGCTCTCCGAGGACCGCGACAACGGATTGCACATCTACCGGCTGGCTCCCGATCACCTGTCGGTGGAAGCGGTCGTGGCGACGACGCGCAAGGACGATCAGTCGGGCGGGTACGAGTCGCCCGCGCTGGTCCGTCACGACGGCCTCTACTACCTGTTCGGGTCCGATCTCACCGGGTGGTCGACCAACGACAACAAGGTGGCGACCGCGACCGATCTGAGCGGGCCCTGGTCGGCCTGGGAGGACATCGCGCCCCCGGGATCCGCGACCTTCGACTCCCAGGTGAGCGTTGTCGTCCCTGTCGGCGACGGCGCGCGGCCGGCCTTCGTCTACGTCGGCGACCGGTGGCTCAGCGACGATCTGGCGAACTCCCCGGCCGTGTGGCTCCCGATGGAGATCTCCGGCGGCCGTGCGCGGATCGGCTGGGCCGACGAGTGGAGGCTGGAGGTCCCGCGCGCATGACACTGGAGTACCGGCCGACCATCCTCGACGTCGCCCAGACGGCCGGCGAGAGCTCACGCACCGTGACGCGGGTCATCCAGGGCTCGGCGGTCGTCAGCGCGTCCACCCAGGACCGGGTGGAGCGGGCGATGCGCGAGCTGGGGTACATCGTCCCGCAGCACGGCGCCCCTGCGGGGACCACGCAGATCGCGCTGATCGCCATGCACGGGATCAACCCGACGATCCTGCACGGCGTGCTCGACGGTGTCACGTCCGAGGGCCGCCGGCGTGGTCTCCTGGTCACCCAGGCGGATGTGATCGCGCCGGCGGATCACCTGGAGAGCTCATTGCTGGAGGTCGTCGGCCGCAAGATCGAGGAGGGCGCCTCGGGTGCGATCCTCGTCGCGACCGCGGACATCTTCTCGAAGGTGGCGGCCGTCCTCGCCCGCCGTCTGCCGGTCGTCGTCGCCCTGGCCGAGCACGAGACCGCCTCGTCGGTCACGATCGACTCGTACAACGGTGCGGTGCAAGCGACCCGGCACCTCCTCGCGCTCGGGCACACCGAGCTGGCGCACGTCGCCGGCCCCGCGAACCTGGTGCACGCACAGGCCAGAACGCAGGGCTTCCTCGACACGCTCGAGGAGGCAGGGCTCGAGCCCGTGGAGGTCGTGCCGGGCGACTGGTCCGCGGCATCCGGCTTCGCCGCGGGCGAACGGCTGCTCGCATCCACGGCGTCCGCCGTCTTCTGCGCGAGCGATCAAGTGGCGCTGGGGGTCATGCACGCCTACGCCCGTGCGGGGCGTCCCGCCCCGGACGGCATCAGCGTGGTCGGGTACGACGACGAGCCGGGGGCGGCGTTCTTCACGCCGGCCCTGACGACGATCCGCCAGGACTACCGGCGCGTCGGCGTCGCCGCGATCGACGTGTTCGCGCAGGCGCAGGCGGCGGGAGCACCGAGGCACGCCGACCTCCTGCCGGAGCTGATCGTCCGCGCATCGACGGGAAGGCCGGTCCGGTGACGGGTACGATGACGCAACAGGCGCTGCTGACGAACCCGGTCATCCGCGGCTTCGCCCCGGATCCGTCCATGGCCCGCGTCGGCGAGTGGTACTTCGTCGCAGTGAGCTCGTTCGAGTGGTTCCCGACCATCCCGATCCACCGATCCCGCGATCTGATCCACTGGGAGTACGCGGGTCACGTCGGGAGCGCCGTCCCGGGAGGATCGCTCGCCGGGTATGCGGACTCGGCCGGCATCTGGGCGCCGGCGCTGAGTGTCGCCGCGGGCAGGCTCTGGGTGACCTACTCGATCGTGGAATCCCTCCAGAAGCCCTACTTCAACCTGTCCACGTACATCACGACCGCTGCGGTCACGGAGGGCGTGCTCTCGGACTGGGACCTCCCGGTGCGGGTGCCCTCGCACGGCTTCGACCCGTCCCTGTTCCACCACGACGGGCGGACCTGGCTCGCCAACCTGCAGAACGACCACCGGCCGGGCGGCGACCGGTTCTCCGGTATCGTCCTCACCGAGCTGGAACGCACGGACGGGACATTCCGCACGGTCGGCGGGACGAAGCTGCTCCTGCAGCGCGACACGCTCATCGAGGGTCCGAAGCTGCTGTTCAAGGACGGCTGGTTCTACCTCTCGCTGGCCGAGGGAGGCACCGGTGTCGAGCACGGCGTGCTCGTCGCACGGAGCCGCGACATCACCGGACCGTACGAGATCGACCGGCAGCCGCTGGTGACAACGCGCGACGACCCGGAGTGGCCCCTCCAGAAGGCCGGGCACGGTGAGTTCGTGCAGGCGCCCGATGGTTCCTGGTACCTCGTGCACCTCGCCTCGCGGCCCATCCAGACCTCGAGCGGAGTGCAGAGCCCGCTCGGCCGGGAGACCGCCGTGCAGGCCATCGTCTGGGACGACGACGGCTGGCCCCGCCTTGCGCAGGGAGGCTGGCATCCTGCGGTCGAGGTCGCCGTCCCGGCGGTTCCCGCCCCGGAGCGGGCGACGACGCGGCCGGCGACCGGGCCGGCCCGGGGGAACGCAGTGCTCGACTGGCCGTGGAGCACTCTTCGCGCTCCCGCCACGAGCGAGTGGGTGGACGTCGTCGACGAGCATTCGTTCCGGCTGCGCGGACGCCAGGGAATCGAGTCCTGGCGCGCGAACAGCCTCGTCGGCCAGCGTCTCACCGAGCACCACGCCGTCGCCGAGGTGACCGTGGAGGCGCACCCGGCCACGTTCGCGCACTCCGCCGGGCTGGTGCTCTGGTACAACTCCTCCGCGTACATCTCGCTGCAGCTCACCTGGGCCGAGCCCGAGGGCGAGCGACAGCGCGGCCAGCAATTCGAGGAGGGCGGGGGAGGGATCGTCCTCGTGCTCACCGCCCGGAGCGTCGACGGATCCGTGGAGCTCGCGCGGAGCGCGGCCGATGCCGGTCCCTGGCGGCTGCGCGCCGAGCTCGATCACGGCACCGCGCGCTTCGCCGCCGGTCGCGACGGGAGCGCTCTCGAACCGTTCGGGCCGGAGGTCGACGCATCCTTCCTGTCGGACGACTTCGGGCCGCTTCTGCGCTTCACCGGCACGTTCGCCGCGGTCAACGCCTTCGATCTCGTCGATGAGACGTTCACCGCGACCTTCAGCCGCTTCACCCTCACCACGAGCACACGGAGATCATGATGAAAGCCGTCTTCGGGATGGGGCAGCACCTGATCCCGTTCCTCTTCTCGCCCGACGACCTCGCGGAGCTCCAGGAGTACGTCGAGATCGACCCGGCTCGCGCCATCGCTTCGGTCGCGGACCTCGATCCCGCCGAACGCCCGGCGATCGACACCCTGATCACCGGGTGGGGCGGCCCGGAGCTCACGCGGGACGAGCTCGATCAGCTGCCCGGCCTGCGCGCGATCGTCCACGCCGCCGGCACCGTCCGGTTCGTGGATCCCGACGCCTGGCACCGCGGCATCGTCGTGTCGTCCGGCGCGTGGGCCAACGCCGTCCCGGTCGCGGAGTTCACCGTCGGGATGATCGTGCTCGCCGGAAAGGACGCGTTCTGGGTCGCTCGGACGTACGCCGCCGAGCAGCGCGAGATCCACCGCGAGGTGGAGCTGCCTGCCATCGGCAACTACGGCCGCACCGTCGGGATCGTGGGCGCCTCACGCATCGGGTCGCGGGTGATCCGCCTGCTGCAGGCCTACGACCTGCGGGTGCTCGTCTTCGACCCGTTCTGCACGCAGGAGCAGGCGCGTCTCCTCGGCGCCGAACTGGTCTCGGACCTCTCCGAGCTCGCGCGGCGCAGCAGCGTCCTCTCCATTCACGCGCCCAGCCGCCCGGAGACGTGGGGGATGATCTCCCGGGAGGTGCTGGCGGCTCTGCCGGACGGCGCGACCATCGTCAACACGGCTCGGGCCGACATCGTCGATCAGGATGCGCTCATCGCCGAGCTCCGGTCCGGGCGGCTGCGCGCTGTGCTCGATGTGACCGACCCCGAAGTCCTGCCGAAGGGGCACATCCTCTATGCCCTCCCCAACGTCCACCTGACGCCGCACCTGGCCGGCGCGGCCGGGAACGAGTTGCGCCGGATCGGGGAGTCCGCCGTCGCGGAGGTGCGCAGGCACGCGCGCGGCCAGCCCTTGCGGCATGCGGTCGAGTTCGCCGAGCTCGCTCGCATGGCCTGACCGCGCGTCACATGATGGAAAACGCTATCCACCCCCATTCCGATCAGCTCCAACCGTCAACGAAGAAGGTACCGATCGTGCAACAGCGCAGTGTTCCCTCACCCCGCCCGCGGGGCCGACTCGCATTCCTCAGCGGACTGGTCGCGGTCGTGCTCGCGGCAGCCACGCTGCAGCTCGCCGCAAGCCCGGCGACCGCCGCGCCGGTGGCCGCGGCCGTGCCGGTCGCATCGGCCGTGACGGCCACCACCTGCACCGTCGAGTTCCACCCGACGGTGAGCAGCCAGGGCTTCGTCCATCCCGGAGTCGGACTGACCGCTCCCGTGCTCGAGAACGCCAGGACCCAGATCGCGACAGGCGCCGAGCCGTGGTCGAGCTACTACGCGTCGATGACGCAATCCTCCGCCGCCAGCACCACGGTCTCGTCGTCGAACGCGAGCAGCGCGGACCCGACCAAGCCCGGCACGGTGGCGTTCAACAGCCAGGGGGTGGAAGGCAGGTTCATCGCGGACGGCCTCAAGGCCTACACGCAGACGCTGATGTACGTGTTCACCGGATCGGAGGTCTACCGCAAGAACGCGATGAACATCATCCGGATCTGGGAGCAGATGGACCCCAGTCAGTACGCCTACTACACCGACGCGCACATCCACACCGGCATCCCGATGAACCGCATGGTGACCGCCGCGGAGATCCTCCGCTACAGCTCCTGCGCGAACGAGGAGACGCCCTGGACCGACGCCGACACGGCCGCCTTCACGACGAACCTGATCACGCCGGTCATCGAGACCTTCCAGCACAATAACAACTACTTCATGAACCAGCACACGTACCCGCTGATGGGTGCGATGGCCGGGTACATCTTCACCGACAACGCTCCCCGCTACGCCGAAGCGGTCGAATGGTTCACCGTCAACGCCACGGCAACGGACCAAGGCTTCAACGGCTCCATCTCGCGACTCTTCCGGATGGTCACGAAGGACGACTCGACCGGCCAGGCGATCGCCGACCCGCACGTCCAGCACGTCGAGATGGGGCGCGACCAGGCCCATGGCGGCGGCGACATCACCAACGCGTACTACCTCGCGCGGATGATGCTGGCTCAGGGGACGAAGGTCGACCCGACCGCCGGCACGATCTCCACGGCGGCGAACGCCGTCGGTCCCTACGAGTTCCTCGACGACCGCATCCTCTCGGCCGCGGACTACTTCTGGCAGTACATGCTCGGCTACGACACCCCGTGGACACCTGTCGCATATGCGATCTCTCCGGACGGGACGATCCGCGACACGTACAACCACATCTCCTCGGGCTACCGCGGCCGATTCAACACGGCCAGCTTCTGGGACCTGTACTACTACTACACGTATGACCGGGGCCTCGACCTGAAGACCGTCGCGCCGCACTTCTACGAAGCGTTCACCAAGCGGCTGCCCCTGACGTACTACTACGGCGGGTCTCCGCAGAACGCCTGGGACGGCGTCGACGGTGGCGGCGACTTCTGGCTCTACATGCCGGCCGCGGCCGCAGGCAGCTCGGTCCCGAAGAAGGAGACGAGCGGCACGACGCTGGAGGTCGAGGACCGCTACACCGACATCTCCGGGCAGGTCGAGTCCGGCACGGACGGCACCACCGGCTATGTCCGGCTCGGCGCGACGACGGCCGGATCGAAGATCGCGTTCCTGGAGGGTTCGACGGCCGCGAAGACCATCGGACTGCGCGTCCGCACCGACGCACCGGTGGGCGTCCGGCTCACCTCGGGGCTGGACGAGACGGTGACCATTCCGGACACCGGTTCGCAGTGGCGGAACGTCGTGGTGAAGCTCGCCACCGGAGAGTCGATCGGCGATCTGATCTACCTCCAGGCGAACGGCACCGGCGGCCACGTCGACATCGACAGCATCGACACCGCGATCGGCTCCCACTCCACTCCTCCTGTCCTCCCGACCACGGTTCCCAGCCGCCTCGTGGGGTACACCGGCGCGTCCTCCGTCACGGCGTTCGCGGCGACGGATCCGGGTACGGGGGAGACCCTCACATACTCGGCTGCCGGCCTCCCCTCCGGGGCATCGCTGGACTCCGGGTCCGGCGCGCTCACCTGGGCTCCTGCTGCAGCGGGCTCCGCGGACGTCGTGGTCTCGGTGGATGACGGGACGACTGTGGCCGCACGCCATATCGAACTGGACTCCGCGACATCGCGCGACGGCGCCCTGACGCTTGCGAAACAGGGCTTCGACTCGAACGCGATCTACGAAAGCGCGACCTCGGCCGCCTACACCGCTGCGGTCGCCGACGCGACCACGCTCTCCCATCACGGTTCGGACGCCGACTACCTCGCCGCCGTGCAGAAGGTCGTCGCGGCGACCGCCGGTCTCCGGCTGGTGTCGCCGCGGATCGCGGACGGAAGCCTGAACTACCCGGCCCTGCTGACCAGTTCGACGATGGGCGCCGACGTCGGCAAGCTCGACGACTCGAGCAACCTGACGGGATCGAGCTATCCGCAGGCGGTGAACCTCACCCACACGTTCGACTTCGGGCCCGACTTCCGCGTGTCGGCGTCATCGTTCGGCCTGGAGTCGAACATCTTCGCCGACCGGATCGCGGGCTCGGCGGTGTTCGGCTCGAACGACGCCACCAACTGGACGCGGTTGACGCCCGGTCTGACCACGATGACGCAGGACTTCCAGACACTCGCCGTGTCGCCCGACCTGGCCGGCCAGCAGTTCCGCTACTTCCGGATCAAGATGCTGGATCCCCAGCCGGACGTGCTCCACAACACCATCGTGAACCTGATGGAGCTGACGGAGTTCCACGTCTTCGGTGACCGCCACGAGATCGGAAACGAGGTCGCCCAGGCCACGATCAGCTCGCCGAAGGCCATCGCGGGCAAGATCTCCTCCGGCGACCCGATGACGGTCTCGGTGGTCACGAAGGCCGCCGTGGGCTCCGTCACGGCGACGATCCAAGGGACGAAGGTCGCCGCCTCCTCCTCCGACGGCGTCCATTGGACCGTGACAGCGCCGGTCGTCGCGACGGCGTCCGGCCCGGTGACGCTGGCCATCGACGAAACGGATGCCCGCGGCACGGCGGGGCCGACGCTCTACGGCACCACGGACGGGTCCGCCTTGTTCGTCGGCGGCGACGGGAGCAAGCTGGTCGACGTCGCGAACGACGCGAAGGTGACCGCCTCGGACAAGCAGTGGCCCGGAAACGGGCTGAGCGCTGACCAGGTGGGATACCTGCTCTTCGACGGCAGGGCGGACACCGCGGGCGATCTCAACACGGCCACCGGTTCGTACTACGTGATCGACTTCGGCGCCGGTGCGAAGATCGCGCTCGACCAGGTCTTCCTCCTGCCGAGGGCGACCAAGGCGACCCGGGCGAACGGCACTGTGGTCCAGGCGTCCGACGACGGGACGACCTGGAAGGACCTGACCACGGCGCTCTCCGGCGCCGCGGAAGGCACGTGGTCGGATGCCGGATCGGTCGCCGCAGGAGGCCAGTCGTACCGCTACCTCCGCCTGATCAACCAGACCGCGTGGAGCGGGGACCTCGCCGAGGTCCAGCTCTACGGCAGCCTGACCTACGCCGACGGCTACTTCGACACCCAGGTGGCCGACACCTCCACGTCGACCCGTGAGAGCGCCGACGAGTACGCCCAGAAGGTGGCCGCCCTGCGCACCCAGTGGAACGCCCCCGGGGCGGACCGCACCGCTGTGCTGAAGGACCTCGCCGCCGCGAAGTCGATCCTGGTCCCCGAATCGTCGCTGTTCCCCGCGATCGCCGTCGCGCGTTCGCAGGTGGTCGCCTCCTCCGCGTCCTGGGACGGTACGGCGAACGCCGCGGACAACGGCTGGCGTGCGTTCGACGGCGACCCGGCGACGGCGACCGACACCAAGACCGCGGCGGGCTGGGTGCAGGTCGACCTCGGCGCGGGCAACGCCCGCACGGTCGGCAGCGTCCGGTTCCTGCCGCGCGTCGGGAACTTCGCGCGGATGAACGGCGGGGTCTTCCAGGGCTCGAACGACGCAGCGACGTGGGACACCCTCGCCACGGTGAGCGGCGTGTCCACCGTGCAGTGGTACGACCTGCCCGTGACCTCCGGGATCGCCTACCGCTACCTGCGGTACTTCACCTCCACGGGATACGCGAACGTCGCCGAACTGCAGTTCAAGGAACGCGTCGTCGACACCACGCTGCTCACGGCACGGATCTCCGCCGGCGAAACGGCGGCGGACCCGGAGATCTGGACCGCTGCCTCCATCGACTCCCTGAACCAGGCGATCACGTCGGGGAAGGCGACGCTCGCGGGCGGCTCGCCCACCCAGGCCGAGGTCGACGCCGCGGCGCAGGGGATCGCGGATGCGATCGCCGGACTCCAGCCGTTGGGAACCGCCTGGAGCGCCGCCCAGGTCTACACGAAGGGCGACCAGGTCACGTACGACGGCGACAACTTCATCGCCCAGTGGTGGACGCAGGGCCAGGTGCCGGGGGCCTCCCCGTGGAGCGCTTGGGCGCAGGTCGGTCAGCGGACGCAGTGCCAGGCCGGCTGGAGCCGCACCTGGACGGCGAGCTGGCAGTACACCGAGGGCGACATCGCCGTGCAGGCCGGTCACCGCTGGCAGGCGAAGTGGTCGACCAGGAATCAGACTCCCGGGGACGCCAACGGCCCGTGGACGGACCTCGGCACCTGCTGATGGGCAGTGAGTACGGCTACCTGTTCGCCCACTTCCGGGGGGAACCGGACGGCTATGCGGAGCGCATCCACTTCTCGCTGAGCGAAGGCGACTCCCCGTTGCGCTGGCTGCCGCTCTGGAGCGGGGAGCCGCGGCTGACCTCCACTCTCGGCACGACGGGCGTCCGCGACCCCGCGGTCGTGAAGGATGCGGCGGGACGGTTCCACGTGCTGTGCACGGACCTCCGGGTCTGGGGCGGAGACGACGCCGGATGGGACGCCTGGCGACGGCGTGGCAGCCGCTCGCTGATCGTCTGGGACTCCGACGACCTGATCGAGTGGACGGGCCCGCGCTCCGTGGAGGTCGCTCCGGCGACCGCGGGGATGGCGTGGGCCCCGGAGACGACGGTCGACCCGGACACCGGCGAGCACATCGTCTTCTGGTCGTCGTGCCTCTTCGACGAGTCCGATGGCGACCACACCGGTGAGACCTACAGCCGCATCCTGTACTCCCGGACGCGCGACTTCGTGCAGTTCACCCCTGCGGAGACGCTCATCGACAACGGCCTCGACATCATCGACACGGCACTCCTGCAGGAGAACGGCCGCGTCCACCGGTTCAGCAAGGACGAGAGCCACGGGCCGGGCAGGTACGGAATCCACCAGGAGGTCGGCACCGGACTCTTCGCCGACGACTTCGTCACCGTCGGCACGCTGATCGGAGCGGACCTGTTCGCCGGCGTCGAGGCGCCGATCGTCCTGAAGGATCCCCACGAGCCCCGGTGGTATCTCTTCCTCGATCAGTACAGCACGAGCCCGCAGGGCTACTTCGCCCTGGAAAGCACCGATCCCGGCAGCGGCGAGTGGAGTCCGGTCCCCGCCGACCGCGCGCGGATCGCTCCGGGGACCAAGCACGGCACGATCCTCCGCCTCGAGCGCGACGAATGGCTCCGGCTCCGTCCCTTCGCCGAGGAGGTCGACTGACCTCACGCCACCGGATCCGGCTCGGCAGCCGCCGACCCTTCCCCCGCCGGCCACAGATGGTGGAAATGGTCGAGCGGGCCCGGACCACGGCCGACGTCGAGGCGATCGGCTGTTGCGAGTGCGCCGGTCAGCCACGTCTTCGTCACCCGGAGAGCCTCCAGCCAGTCCCCCGACCGTGCGCGATTCGTGGCAAGCCCGGCCGACAGTGAACAGCCCGTGCCATGGGTGTTCGCCGTCGCTACCCGTGGCGCCATCAGCGAAGAGACGGCCCGGCCGGTGCCGAGCGTGTCCCGTGGATCGATCACGGCATCGGGGGAGGTCGCACCGCCGAGGTGCCCACCGGTGACGAGCACAGCGACCTCGTAGGCCTCTGAGAGCCGCTGGGCCTGCGCGATCGCCGCGTCCCAGGACGACGCAGGCGGTTCGTCCGCCAGCGCTGCGAGCTCGTCCAGGTTGGGTGTGACCACGCTGCACAGCGGCAGGAGGCCGCGGAGCGCCTGCAGCAGGTCGCCGCGTCTCAGCGAGTCGCCGGTGCTGGCTTTCAGCACAGGATCGAGCACCACGATCGGCGGGGTGGTCTCGGCGAGCCATGCGCCGAGGACCGCGGCGTTGTCGGCGGTGGCGAGCATCCCGATCTTCACGGCATCGATCGTGACGTCGTCGCTGACGGCGGCGAGCTGTTCGGCGAGGAAGGCGGGCGGAGGGGAGTGGATGGTGTGGACCTCGGTGGTGTTCTGCGCGACGAGGGCGGTGACGACGGCCATGCCGTACCCGCCGTTGGCGGCGATGCTCTTGAGGTCGGCGTGGATGCCCGCACCGCCGGTGGGATCCGTGCCGGCGATGCTGAGCACGCGCGGGATGCTGTGCTCGCGGGGGCTCATGGCGCGACCCTAGCAGGTCGGTTCGACGCCCCTCCGGATCGTGCGCTATGGTCGGTGCATCCACACGGGAGCCCTCGCAAGGGCTGAGATCGGGCTGACGCGGCCTGCGACCGTTCGAACCTGTCCGGGTAATTCCGGCGAAGGAAGTAGGAGTCTCCTCGATGGATTCTGTCGTAACCGCACGCGCTCTGGCCTTTCTGCACGACACGGAGCACGACCTCCACGTGCCGGTCGATCGGATCGGTCTGGACCCCTCGCCGGACGGCACGGGCAACCCGCCGGTGACGGTGTACCGGACCGAGGGACCGGGCAGTGACCCGGTCGTCGGTCTGCCGCCGCTCCGCGAGAAGTGGATCGCCGGCCGCGCCGACACGGAGGTGTACCCGGGCCGCGAGCGCAACCTGCAGGACGACGGCCGTTCGGCGATCCGCCGGGGCGAGGCGTCGGCGGAGTGGCGCGGCGCCAAGCCGCCGGTGCGCCGGGCGCTCCCCGGACGCACGATCACGCAGATGCGCTACGCCCGTGACGGAGTGATCACTCCCGAGATGCGGTTCGTGGCGCTGCGGGAGGGCTGCGACGTCGAGCTGGTGCGTTCGGAGGTGGCGGCCGGCCGGGCGATCATCCCGAACAACGTCAACCACCCGGAGTCGGAGCCGATGATCATCGGCAAGGCGTTCCTGGTGAAGATCAACGCCAATATCGGAAACTCCGCGGTGACGAGCTCCATCGCCGAGGAGGTCTCCAAGCTGCAGTGGGCGACGACCTGGGGCGCGGACACGGTGATGGACCTCTCCACCGGCGACGACATCCACACGACCCGTGAGTGGATCATCCGCAACTCGCCGGTGCCGATCGGAACCGTCCCGATCTACCAGGCGCTGGAGAAGGTGAACGGGGATGCGTCCGCGCTCACCTGGGAGGTGTACCGGGACACGGTCATCGAGCAGTGCGAGCAGGGCGTGGACTACATGACCGTCCACGCCGGCGTGCTGCTGCGGTACGTGCCGTTGACGGCGGAGCGGGTGACCGGGATCGTCTCGCGTGGCGGCTCGATCATGGCCGGCTGGTGCCTGGCGCACCACCAGGAGAACTTCCTCTACACGCACTTCGACGAGCTCTGCGAGATCTTCGCGCAGTACGACGTCGCGTTCTCCCTCGGCGACGGGCTGCGGCCGGGGTCCATCGCCGACGCGAACGACGCCGCCCAGTTCGCCGAGCTGGACACTCTCGCCGAGCTGACCAAGCGTGCCTGGACGTACGACGTGCAGGTCATGGTCGAGGGCCCCGGCCACGTCCCGTTCCACCTGGTCCGCGAGAACGTCGAGCGGCAGCAGCAGCTCTGCGACGGCGCCCCGTTCTA
>JBQCCO010000161.1:0-15286 GCA_051962155.1 Leifsonia sp.
CAAACTTTAATGTATAAATGTGTTTTTTTTTTTTTCTCCATACTGTGGGGGCGTTTGTTAAATACTCACCACCTCGGCGAAGAACTCGGGCGGGTGGATGCGGTGCTGGGTACCATCGGGGCATGCGATCCCGAGACCAGCGCGACCTCCACGCGGCGTCGTTCGACCGCGCGGCTGACGTCTACGACGCGGCCCGTCCGTCGTACCCCGCCGGTGCCGTCAGCTGGCTGACCGAGGGAGTGGAAGGGCCGATTCTCGACCTGGGTGCCGGCACCGGAAAGCTGACGGCCGCCCTGGTCGAACGCGGGTTCGCAGTTAGCGCGGTCGACCCGTCGCCGGAGATGCTCCGCGTTCTCCGGGAACGCCTTCCGGAGGTGGAGGCGAACGAGGGCACCGCCGAACGCATCCCGGCAGCCGATGGCGTGTTCGGTCTCGTGGTCGTCGCGCAGGCGTGGCACTGGGCCGATCCCGTGCGTGCCATCCCCGAGGTCGCCCGGGTGCTGCGGCCCGGCGGTCGGCTCGGACTGGTCTGGAACGAGCGGGACGAGCACGTCGCCTGGGTGCGCGAACTGGGCGAGCTGATGGATGCGGGCACGGCCGCTTTCGACGACGCGTCCGAACCGGAGCTCGCCTCGCCCTTCGGCCCGCTCGAACGGCACGAGACGCACTGGGTGCAGGCGCTGAACCTGGAGGGCCTCCTCGACCTCGCGCGGTCGCGCAGCTACTTCATCACCAAAGATCCGGACACCCAAGCCGCGGTCATCCAGTCGCTGCGCCGGCTCGCGCGCGAGCATCCCGACCTGGCGGGACGCAATACCTTCGAGCTTCCGTACGTCACGCGTGCCTACCGGGCGACGCGCCGACCCTGAACCCGGCTCGGCCGCACCCACCGTGGCCGGAGCCCCGCGTCCCTGGCCCGGAGCTCCCCGTCCCTGGCCCGTAGAATGGTCGACCGTGGCTCTCACTATCGGAATCGTCGGGCTGCCCAATGTGGGCAAGTCCACCCTGTTCAACGCGCTGACCAAGAACTCCGCGCTCGCCGCGAACTACCCGTTCGCGACCATCGAGCCGAATGTCGGCATGGTGAACCTGCCCGACCCTAGGCTCGACCGCCTCGCCGAGCTCTTCCACAGCGAGCGCACCATCGCCGCTCCCGTCTCGTTCGTCGACATCGCCGGCATCGTCAAGGGTGCGAGCGAAGGGGAGGGGCTCGGCAACAAGTTCCTGGCGAACATCCGCGAGGCCGATGCGATCGCCCAGGTGGTCCGCGGCTTCAGCGACCCGGATGTGGTGCACGTCGAGGGCAAGACCGACCCGGCCGGCGACATGGAGACGATCAACACCGAGCTCATCCTCGCCGACCTTCAGACTCTCGAAAAAGCGGAGCAGCGCTACGAGAAGGAGGTCAAGGGCCGGAAGCTCGAGCCCGTCGTCCTGGAAACCGCGCGCGCCGCGATCGAGTACCTCAACTCGGGCAAGCCGCTGTCGACCTCCGCGATCGATCTGGAGCCTGTCCGCGAGCTGGGCCTCCTCACCGCGAAGCCCTTCGTCTACGTCTTCAACGTGGATGAGGACGTCTTGACCGACGAGTCGCGTCGCGCCGAGCTGGCGGCCCTGGTCGCACCGGCGAAGGCGGTCTTCCTCGACGCCAAGCTGGAGTCGGAGCTGATCGACCTGGACGCCGCCGACGCGGCCGAGCTCCTGGCCTCCACGGGCCAGGAGGAGTCGGGCCTCGACCAGCTGGCCCGCATCGGCTTCGACACCCTCGGCCTCCAGACCTACCTGACCGCAGGTCCCAAGGAGTCGCGCGCCTGGACCATCCACAAGGGGTGGAAGGCCCCGCAGGCGGCGGGCGTCATCCACACGGACTTCGAAAAGGGCTTCATCAAGGCCGAGGTCATCTCCTTCGACGACCTGATGGATGCGGGAAGCGTCGCCGAGGCCCGCGCCCGCGGCAAGGCCCGCATGGAGGGCAAGGACTACGTCATGCACGACGGCGACGTGGTCGAGTTCCGCTTCAACGTGTAGGCGCAACGATCCGCGCACCTGCTCCACGGGCTCCCACCAGCCCATCCCCGGTCACCAGCTGCGGCGGACGGCGGCCTTCGTTCCGGTCACCAGGCTCTGCGGCGGGACGTCGTCGGCGACGACGGCTCCGGCGGCGATGACGGAGTCGCGGCCGATCGTCACGCCGGGGAGGATGGTGGCTCCGGCACCGATCCAGACGTTCTCCTCCACGGTGATCGGGCCGCCGGTCAGCCAGACACGGCGGTCTTCCGTGTCGACGGGGTGGCCGACGGTGATGAATGTCGCGCGAGGAGCGACCATGACGCGTTCGGCGAGGCGGATGCCGGCGTAGTCCAGGAAGGTGCAGTTCTGGTTGATGAAGACGCGCTCGGCGAGATCCAGGTTGCGGCCGTGGTCGGTGAAGAACGGCGGGTAGATGGTGACGCGAGGTGGGAGCGGGCGACCCAGGATGGCCTCGAACAGCCCTGCCTTGCCGGCCTCGTCCTCGAAGGGCAGCACGTTGAGCCGCGAGGTGAGTGCGGTGACCTCCAGCACCCGTTCGGACATGGCCTGGAACTCGGGACTGTGGATGCGCATGAGCAGGTCGGACACTCCACGATCCTCACGCGTCGCACCACCGGGGAGGATGCGGACACGCCCAGGCGGAGAGAGGCGACGTCAGGCTACGGTGGATCGAGCACGCCTGACCTGGAGGAACCATGACGTACGTCGTCGATTTCGAGAACGTGTCCACCGTGGGGCTGGAGTCCTCTCCCGTCGTGGATGCGCTTGCCGGCCTACGCGCCAATGAGGCGCGGTATTACCGCAACAAGTACGACCACGCCTTCACGGTCGGCTCAGCCGAGGAGGAGCGGGAGGCCATCGAGCGGGTCGCACGCATCCTCGAGGAGGAGCGGGGCATCGTCATCGCCTCGCCGGCGCTCGAGGCGACGGATTTCGTGGTCGACGGGATCCGGATGACCTACGTGTTCTACGAGTCGGGCCTCTCGATCAACGTGATGTACACCCTGGCCGAGGGCGGCAAGCGGGCCGTCGGCCTCAAGCTCTCCGAAGGGATGGAGGTGCCGGAGGAGCTGTCGGCATTCAAGTTCGCGCGACAGAAGTCCCGGCTCGCCGGCACCATCCGCGGGTCGTTCTTCGTGATCAAGGGCGAGTACTGATCGAGGCCCGCACGAACTCGGCGACCGTCGAGGTGACGAGGTCGCGCACCCCGGCCGCCCCCAGCGGTGACGCCTTGGGGACCTTCATCCCGTGATCCGCGCCGGGCACCTCCACGATCCGGATGCGCTCGGACCGGCCCACCTCCTTCCGTAGCGTGGCAGCGTTGCCGAAGGTGTCGCCGCCGCCCTGCAGCACCAGGACGGGCACGCCCGGCGCGAGGAGCTCCTCCAGCCGCGATGTCTCCGGTCTGCCCGGGGGATGCAGCGGAAAGGCCAAGCACACAACGCCCACCGCATCCAGGGACGTCGCCGTGCGGCAGGCGACACGTGCTCCGGCGCTCCGGCCGCCCACGATCAGCGGGAGCGGTCCGGCGAGCTCGCGCACGTGCGGGGCGGTCTCCCGCCAGGCGATGTCGAGGGTCGCCGGGCGCGTGGCCACGCGCTTGCCGGCTACTCGCCAGGGCTGTTCGTAGCGGAGCACGGTGATCCCTTCGTCGGGTAAGCGGGACGCGATCGCGGCGAGGTCGAGCGCGTCGATGCCCCCGCCGGCCCCGTGGCCGAGCCACAGGACGGCGATGGGACGTTCCGCCGCCGCGACGGTGAGCCGACTGACGCCGACCGAGGTGGGGATTTCGAGCTGCATATCGACGACGCTACCCGGGTCCACCTCGCCGAGGAGCCGTGCAGTTTGAACCGGTGGAAAGCCGACGATGGAGCGGAGCCTGTGGAGAGAATGGCGCGCGTCGGCGCCGATCTCATCCCGTCCGCATCTTGCTTCCGGCGCTTACCGGGCGGACGATGGGAGTGGCGAGACGGGGCGCCACGGCGGATGGGGTTGGTCAGGATGGGCGCAGACGCACGGGTGTGCAGAGAATGCGGAGGTCCGGTCGCGGCTGAGCGACGACTGGTGCCGACGTCGAGCGGATCGTGGGCGGTGGTGAAGCTGCCTGCCGGCTGCCGGAACCCGCTGTGCCGCCTCTCGTCGACGCGACTGTCGTCGACCTCGCGACGCACCGTTCCTCCCGGAGGCGCCGCCCGGGTCGCCTGACCTCAGCCGTTCGCGGCGGCCGAGCCCGACCGCGGCGGTCGCACGCCGGCCTCCCACAGGCGCGTCACTCCGCCGTCGCCGATTCCGCCGCGCCCCGGCTCCCCGGGCGCACGAACACCAGCAGCGCCAGGTGCACCACGGACAGAGCCGTCGCGACCGCGACCGCCGCCAGCCAGCTCCCACCGGTCGTTCCGCCGCTGAACAGGAGCCCGAGCACCGTCGTCGCGACGATCGCACCGACGTAGCGTGAGGTCTGGAAGATGCCGGCCGCGACCCCCCTGTCCTCGGGCCGGGCGGCGGAGTACAGCGCCTGATTCATCCCGATGCTGACCACGCAGTAGGGGATGCCCAGCGCCGCCGTCAGCAGCAGTACGACCCAGGGCGCAGTCGTCGCGGCGGCGACGGCCAGCAGGGCGGCACCGGCGACCAGCGCCACGGCGCCCGTGATAAGGGTGGGCCGGAGCCCGACCGACTCGATCGCGCGTGCGGCGATGGGCGTGATCACGATCGTCACGGCAGCGAGCGGGAACATGAGCAGCCCGGCGATGCCGGCGCTGTAACCGGCGTGCGTCTGCAGGTACTGCGGGAGCCCGAAGAAGGCCGAGTAGTAGACCATGCTGAAGATCGCGAAGGCCAGGTAGACCGTGAGCAGTCGGCGATTCGCCGCGAGCAGCCGCAGATCGAGGAACGGATGCGCGCTGCGAAGCTCCCGCCAGACGAACAGCACGCCCGCCACGACGCACACGGGCAGCAGCCACCACAACGGCTGCGGGTGGAGGTCGAGGAGGAACACCAGGAGCGAGGTCAGCGTGGCGACGAACAGGAGGATGCCCGGGATGTCGGACTCGGCGAGGGTCTGCCCCAGCGGCGTCGGCGTCCGCTCCTCGTCGCGCGGCGCGAACATCCACACGCCGGCGAAGGCGATCAGCGCGAGCGGAATGTTCACCCAGAAGATGGACTGCCATCCGAGGAAGGTGATGAGCGTCCCGCCCAGGACGGGCCCGATCGCCGCGCCAGAGGTGTTCGCGATCTGGATGCGGCCGAGCAGCCGCGGAGTGCCGAGGCCGGAGGCTACGGCCAACGGTCGCAGCATCGCGATGGCCGACGGGAACGCGGAGGCGGTGCCGATCGCGAGCGCCACCCGGCCGACGCACACGGCGGCGAAGGATCCGGCGAACGGCGTGAGCGCGCAGGCGAGCACGACGACGATCATCCCGAAGAGGAACAGGCGGCGGGGACCGAAGCGATCGCCGAGGCGGCCCATCAGCGGCTGGCCGGCCGCCGACGCGAGGTAGAAGGAGGTGATCACCCAGGTGACGGCGGTCACATCCACGCCGAAGTCGCGTTGCAGGGGCACCAGTGCGACGGCGATCATCGACGAGTTGAGCGGATTGAGGAGCGTTCCGAGGCTGAGCGCCGCCACCGCCGCGCCCGTGCGGGCGGGTGGACGGGAGGCGTCGCCGGAAGGTGTCACCCGATCGAGGCTACCCGTCGGCCGGACGCCTCAACGCCCAGGCATCGCACGCACCGGGCTCACTCGTCCAGGTCCTCCGTGGTGACGGGGATGGTCGACCGATACGGATACGCCGGCATCGACGAGTACTCCTCCTCGTCGGCCAGCTCGTACACGTCGTAGGCGAGGGCGCCGGCGAAGGTGGTCGCGACGCGGATCTCGCCCGGCGGGCATCCGCCGATCAGAGGCACGACCACGACGCTGTCGAGGGTCCGGCCGTCCTCGTAGAGAAGGGCCGCTTTGATGGTTCGCGTAAGAGCGTCCATGACGGGACTTTATGCCGCTCCGCGCGGGTGCGACTTGACGGCGCGCGGTCGTTTCGGGAAAGTGATCACAGGGAGGGACGTCCGTGGGAACGCTGATCTATGACGGGGCCGACGGCTTCAACTTCGATGACCGTGTGCTCGCGCACCTCCAGGCGGTGATCCAGACCAAGCTGCGCCGGCGTGAGGGGTTCCTCCTGGTCTGGACGGATCGCACGGCCGGGTCCGAGGGCACGCTGCGGTCGATCTGGATCGACGCCTCCATCTCGATGCAGTTCGTGTTCACGCGGCCCACGCTTCCGGAGCTCAACCGCGAATGGCTGACCCTGCTCAGCGAGCGGGCCAACAGCAACTTCGGGCTGGTCCTCGAGGACGAGCTCCGGGCGGAGATCCGCGGGGAAGTGCCGCTCGGAAGCTACCTCGCCAGCAAGGCGAAGAACGTCAAGCGGGCGGAGGGCGCGTGAAGTGGGCCGATTCATCTACGGGTATGCGGCACAGGAGTTCGAGTTCGATGACCGCACGCTCTCGCACGTCAAGATCGCGATCGTCACGAAGCTGCGACGGCACGAGAGCTTCCTGCTGAACTGGGAGATCCCGGCGGAATCCGGTGGCGGCCGGATCAGTCTCTGGATCAGCCGCGAGATCCCCATGGCGTTCCTCTTCGACGGGAGCCGGCCTCCGAAGCTCGATGAGCAGTGGATGGAGGTGCTCCTCCGGTCGAGCCAGCGCACGGGCGGGATGGTGGTGGTTTCCGAGGAGGAGGCGCAGGCGCTCACCGAACCGCGCGAACCGCACTGACGGGCCCGGGGGATCAGCTGGCTCTTCGGGGTGAGCCGGGCTCAGGGGATGAGCGCGAGCTTGCCGCCCGGGTGACCCTCCTTCAGGAACGCGAGGGCCTCGGGGGCGTCAGCGAGCGGATACGTCCGCGCCACGGGGACCTGCAGCCGGCCGCTCCCGGCGAGCCCGAGCAGCTCGGCGCGGTGCGCATCCCGGAAGGCTTGGCTCTCGGGCTGGGCTCCGAACACCGCGTGGAAGCCTTCCTCTTCGGCGCGCTTCGCCGCGACGATCGTGACGATCCGCACCCGGTCGGGCACGAGCTGCAGCGAGACGTCCACGGCCTCGTCGGTGCCGACCGTGTCGAGCGCCGCGGCGATGCGGCCCTGAGCCGCTTCTGCCACCCGCTCGGCGAGGCCGGGGCCGTACTCCACCGGGAGCCCGCCGAAGCGCCGCACCCGCGCGAAGCTCGGCTCGCTCGCCGTCCCGATCACCCGGGCGCCGATCTCGGCCGCCTGCTGCAGGATGCTCACTCCCACCGCGCCGGACGCTCCGTGCACCAGGATGGTCTCCCCGGCCCGGACATCAGTGACGTGGAGCATCTGCGCTGCGGTCGTGCCCACAAGCAGCAGGTTGGCCGCTTCCTCGTCGGAGAGTCGCGCCGGCTTCGCGAAGACGTCCTTGGCGGGCACCGTCACTTCGGTCGCGTAGCCGCCGTGGATACGGAACGCGACCACGGCGTCACCGACCGCCCCGCCGCCGGACGCGATGGTGGTGTCCGGTCCGATCGCGGAGAGCACTCCGGCGACCTCGTAGCCGATGGGCACCGGAAGCTGGAGCTCTGCCCGCGGCGCCGAGACGTGCTTGTAGTCGGCCGGGTTCACGCCCGCCGCTCCCACCCGGATCGTGACCTCGCCCTGGCGCGGTTCCGGAACCTCGACCTCGGCGAACTCCCAGTTCTCCGGTCCGCCCCACCGGGTCGCTCTCCATTGCTTCGCACTCGATCGCCCTGCCATGGCTGCAGTCAACTCCCGCTCTCTGGATGCGCGCTCAGGACGCGGCCACCCGATCGGCCGCACGACCGCTGTGGCGCACCCGGCGGGACCGGGCCGGCGCCAGGCGCAGCATCTGCGCCGTGGAGCTGTCGTCGAGCTCCACCAGGTCGTTTCGTGACTTGATGAAGTCGCTGAAGGACCGATAGCCGAGAGCCTTCTCGCTGAAGGACGGGTCCATCCGCTTCATCTGGCTCTTCACCGTCGAGCTGTGCAGCCACGCGGAGTCGTCCTTCTCATGGCCCAGCTGCATCGCCCGGGCGAGCAGCCGCGTCGCCACGTGCTGCGGGTCCTCCGTCGGCTCCTCGCCGTCGCCCGCCTCCGGCGAGACAGTGGCGGCGGGGGCGCGCCTCCTGCCGCCGCGCTTCGGCCGCTGCTCGGGCTCGCCCGCGGCTTCCGTCCCGGCGGCTGCCGCCGCATCCCCCTCTGCCGCATCCAGAGCGGGCCCGCCTGCTGCCGTCGCCGTCGTGCCCGCTTCGCCCGCGGTCGCCGGCAGCGCCGCCACCTCGACCTCATCCGTCTCGGCCGCCTCGTCCCGCGCGATACCGGGCAGGTCGTCGTAGCTGACGAACTCGTCGCAGGCCGCCGCCAACGACTTGGCGGTGGACCCTGCGACACCGATCCCGATGACGTAGCGACCGAGCCGTTTCACCCGCTGGGCCAGCGGGATGTAGTCCGAGTCGCCTGCGACGATCACGACGTGGGTGAGCTCCGGCAGGCGGAACAGGTCTTCGACCGCATCCACGGCCAGCCGGATGTCGGCGCCGTTCTTCGCGTACGCGGCAGCGGGGAACAGCTGCACCAGGTCGACCGCACGGCCGACCAGCTGGCCCCGGTACTCCGCGTTCACGGCGGAGGACCAGTCCGCGTACGCCCGGGTCAGCACCAGTGTGCCGAACGACGAGGAGAAGTCGATGACAGCACCGAGGTCGACTCGGGCCTCCGCCAGTTTCTCGGCGAACCCCGCCTTCGGCGCGGTGGCGCTCGACTTCGGCCGGTCGCGCATGTACGAGCCGCGGCCGTGCACCTGGTCGTAGCGCGAGATGATGATGTTGTCGAAGTCTATGTAGACGGCAACGCGGCCGTCTCCGGGTTCACTCATGCTGCAACGATATCCCGGGCCCGAAGCCGAGAGTTCCGGACTTTTTCGACCGAATCGCGCTGTTCTGCTCGAAAAAGTCCGGAACTGTTGGCTGGGCAACCCGTCAGCGAGCTGTGCCGCCCGCTACCTTCACGGTGAGCGACTGCACCGTGTCCCAGATCAGGTCGGTTCCTTGGGCTTGGTAGTCGATGGTGTGCTGGCCGCGGGGCAGTGTCACCGGCGACGAATACGTCGCCCAGGTGCCACCGTCGATGCGGTACTGAACCTTGGCGGTGTTCTGACCCGCAGTGAGGGTCAGGGTCGCACCGATTCCGTAGGTGCGCGCATCGGGGTCTTGTCCGGTGCCTCGACCGTTGGAGTTGCTCACCGAGGCCGTGGGATGGGTTCCGTTGAACGTCAGCGCCGGCACACTTTCCAACGTCGGGACGATCGGCTTGATCGTTCCGTCGGCGTTGAAAGTGACCTTGTCGATGGTGGTTTCTCGGTGCTGGCCGTCGCCGCCGGGGATGGCGAAACGGTGATAGGCCATGTACCAGTCATCGGTGCCGGGAACCTGGATCATCGACTCGTGACCAGTGGCATAGATGCCCAGCGTCGGATCCTGCTGCAAGATCACGCCCTTGTAGATGAAAGGGCCCATTGGGCTGGTGCCCATGGCGTACTGCACGTTGTAGTCGGCGTTCCCGGTGTCGCCGTTGGAGTACGACAGGTAGTAGATGCCGTTGCGCTTGACCATGAACGAGCCCTCGGTGAAGTTCGTCAGCTGGCTCGTCAGCTTCACCACCTTGCTGGAGTCGTACGACTCCATGTCGGCGTTCAGCGGCACGACGTAGGCGTTCCCGTTTCCCCAATACAGATAGCTCGTGCCGTCGCTGTCGGTGAAGACGTCGGGGTCGATCATCTGCCCGGAGTACGCACCCTTGGCCACCAATGGGCTGCCCTTGTCAGCGAAGGGGCCGGTCGGCGAGCTGGAGGTCGCCACGCCGATGCTTTGCGCGTCGCAGTAGTAGAAGTAATAGGTGCCGTTCTTGTAGGCGATGGTCGGCGCCCACGCGTTCGTGTGGCCCCACGAAACGTCGGCCAGGTCGAGGATCTTGCCGCCGTCGGTCCAGTTCACCAGGTCCTTCGACGTGTAGACCTCGAATGTGGTGCTGCCCCAGCCGGGGAAGCCGTCCGTGGTGCCGTACATGTAGTAGGTGTCGCCGAACCGGGCGATGTTCGGGTCGGCGAACAGCGGGATCAGCGGGGAGTTCATCACGTGCGCCGCCACCGTCCACGTACGAGTGGCTCCGGCGGCGCTGGTCACGGTGATCCGGCGCGGGCTCGAGTAGTCCTGCGGTCCGGTCTCGGACAGCGTGGAGCCTGTCGGCACGGTCAGCTTCGGATCGAGCGAGGTCACGTCGGTACCCGGCTTGACCGGCAACGCCACCAGGTTGGCACCCCCCGTGATGACCGGGGTGGACTTCAACTGCGACGACGTCGACCCCAGGATCAGGGTGGGGTCGGCCAGAGCGGCCACCTCGCCGGCGGCCAGGGCCCGGTTGTAGATGCGGAAGTTCTTCACCTGACCCGACAGCAGGTGGTCGCTGTTGTACACCGACTTGCCGATGTAGTTCGCAGTAGTCGTTCCGGATCCGATGTCGCCGGGAGCGATGGTCACACCGGTCTTCTGAGCGACCTGCACTCCGTTCAGGTACAGCCTCGCCGTCCCGCCCGTGAGGGTGTAGGCGATACTGTTCCACCCGGCCCGTGACAGTGGCGCAGTATTGCCGACGGTCTGTTCGGTGGTCCAGTTTCCGCCCCCGATCGAGGTGCGGTAGTTGTCGCCGGTGGTGAAGAGATAGCCATTGCCGGTGCCCGAGGCATCGGTGTTGCCCATGCCCCAGATGAAATACGGTGTCTGCTGGCCCGAGTTGAGGTAGACGTCGCTGGATACGGTGATCGAGTCCAGCCCGGCCATCACGTTGTTCGGCATCTTGACGTAGGCGGAGCTGCCATCCAGGGCAAGCGACGTACCGGTCCACGTGCCGTTGCCGAGCAGGCTGGCGTCGTGACCGTTGCCGCTGGCATCGCTCACGGCGGTGCCGCTGGTCTGCGTCATGGGGTAGTCCACGATCTCACCGTCGGCGTTCGCGGTGGCCGGGGCGGGATCGTTGTTCAGGGCGTTGAGCGCCTGCATCTCCGCAGCTGTGACCGGCAGCACCGAGCCATGTCGAGGGTCGGCGGGGAGCTTGTAGGACGCTGGAACGGTCCAGTTGGGGTTGTCCAGATCGTCGGTGCCCAAGGGGGCGTATCCGGTGCCGGAGTACTGATCGACGAACAGGTAGTACTTGTAGCCGGAGGTGTCACCGGGGTTGGCTCTGAACGCGGTGGGACCTTCCACTGCGCCGAGGCCGGCCTTGGCTCCGATGCAGTTGGCTTGCGGGGTCCAGGCCGGAGAGGTGGCCTGGTCCGGATGCGGATCGTTGCGGACTGCCAGCAGGTTGGTGTTCTTCTCCTGCAGAATATCCGCGCAGCCCGTGACGTGTCCCTCGTCCTTGGTGAACCGGTAGAAATTGCCGTTGTCCTGCAGCACGGTCGTGTCGATCACGGAGGAACCCGGGTCATCCCACAACTGCGGGGCGCTCACGGTCCAGAAGTCACGGGTGTAGGACACATAAGTGCGGTGGTACGTGTTGCCGTCGAGCGTGGTGTTCGCGGCCCAATAGATCATGTACTCGCCCAGGCTCGGCACCCAGGTCGCCTCCGGGGCCCACGCGTCACCGGCCCCGGCCGGGCCGACGTAGATGTGCCGCTGTGCCGACCAGTGCACCAGGTCGTCCGATTCGTAGACCTCCAGGTAGAGACTGCCCCTGCTCGACGCATCGCCCCAGCTCGTGCCGCTGCCGATGGACAGGTCGGTCGCCAGAGCGTAGAAGTGGTCGCCGTCGGCGGACCGCATTAGGACGGGATCCCGCAGGCCCTTGGTGTCCATCGTCGAGGTCAGCATCGGCTTGCCGCCATTCAGCGTCCGCCACGACAAGGCGTTGTTGCCTTTGGACTGCGCGAAATAGATGTTCTCGCCTGCGGTGGTGTTGCCAGCGAAGTAGGCGAACATGTACCCCGTGTCGGCCGCCAGAGCCGGCAGGGGCGGGACGGTGGCGGTGACCACGTGCGTGGCCGTCACGCCGGAGACGGTCGCGGAGGCGGTCAGCTGCACCGACTTCGTGGCGGAACCGGCGGCGGGCCGGTTCACCACACCGGTGGAGTCGATGGTGGACGGGTCGGAGCTGGACCAGGCGATCGTCGCCCCGTACTCGCCTGTGGCCGGCAGCGTCAGGTAGCCGCGAACATTGTCGATGTTGTGGACGACCACGTCGTTGGCGGCGGCCTGTGCGCGCTGCTGCGCGGGCAGCTGCGCGGGCACGGTGACGGTGAAAGCCTTCGTCTCGACGGCCGAGCCGGAGGTGAGGCTCGCGGTGAGGGTGGCTGTCTGGTCATCCCCGCCGCGCGTGACCGCGCCGGAATTGGAGATCACGGCCGGGTTGCTCGATGACCACGTGATCTTCGAGCCCCACGTACCGGTCGACGGCAATTTCAGGTCGGACGTGACGGCAGACGTGTCGCCAAGGCTGAGGTCGGCTGCGTCGTTGTCGATCCGCTGCTGGTCCGACGGGGCCAGAGAGGACACCTCGGATGCAGTCAGAGCCCTGTTATAGATGCGGAAGTCTTTGAGGGAGCCGTTCAGAAGATTGTCGGCGGCGTAGTCGGACTTGCCGAGGAAGTCCTGCGTGGTCGAACCTCCGCCAACCTCGCTCGGGAGGACCGAAACGCTGGTGTTCTGGGCGACCTGTACGCCGTCCTCATACAACGTTCCGGTGGTGCCGGTCTGGGTGTAAGTGATGGTTTTCCACACGCCGCGGACGATGTTGGAGCCCTTGCTGGCGATGTTCTCACCGCTCCAATTGGTGCGAGTGATGCCAGCGCGCTCCGCGTCCCCCGAGGCGAACAGATAACCCGTACCGGAGTTGCTGGTGGCCGGATTGCCCAAACCCCAGATGAAGTACGGCGCTTTCTGCGCAGGGGACACCAGGACCTGCGTGGACACCGTGATAGCGGACAGGCTCGCCATGAGGTTGTTCGGCAATTTCACATACGCCGATGAGCCGTCCAACGCCAGACCGTCGGCACCGGCCCACGTTCCTGCTCCGACCAAGGTGCCGTTGTTACCGCTCCCAGACGCGTCGGTGATGGTGGTGCCGTTGGATTGCGTCAGGTCGTACTTCAGGATCAAACCCGAGGTGACGTCGGCATGGGCTGCAGGTGCCACGCCCAGAATCATGGCCATCGTGGCCGCCACGGAGAGAATCGCGGAAAAAACGGTCCGCGAAGGAATGCGATCAACAGTCGACGTCATTGTCGTATCTTTCGGTCAGGAGGGCGGGGGAACTTCAACAACGCTTTATGGCGAAGGCGCGTAGTGAAGATGTTAGCGCTCACATCAAACTTGTCAAGGTCCGACGGCGCCACGATGAATCGAACCCGTCTTGAGGGCTCCGTGTGGGAGTTCACGGCTCTCGGGACGGCGGTTCGGTCGGAGGATCCGCTGCTCGTTCCGTTCCCGGCGCAGAAGGGCCAGGTCTGGTCCACGAACCTCAGCGCGGAGGATTCCGCCTCCGCCATCTTCAGTGGTTTCATGCCCCATGAGATCCTGCTCGGCCTGTCGGTGTCGACCAAGCGCGAGGACTACGAGGTGCGCACCCAGCGAACCAGCTGGGTGAACGGGGAAGTCTCCGGTCTGACGGAGCTGATCCAGGCCGCGCGACACGAATCCCGGTCGCGGCTCGAAAAGCGTGCGACACAGGCGGCGGGCGCGCAGCTCGTCACCGACATGGAGCCGAGAGAGTTCGACACTCCGTGCAATCAGGAGAAGGACCTGCACGCCGAGTCCGTCGTGGTCGGCACGACGCTCGTTCCCGTTCCGCGGTACAGCCGCCGGGCCGAGCGAGGGCGGCCGGCCGGCCGCTGACGCGGGGGGCGTCGCATCCCATCGGCGTGGGCGGGACGATCGATGGGACCCGACACGCCGTCCCATCGAAACGAAGACGGCGTGTCGCGTCCCATGGATGCTGCCGGGGAGTCCCTCTGACAGAGTCAGCGCGAGGCGAACATCCCGCTGGGTCCATCGACCCGCCAAGCAAGTAGTCTGGGCCGCGCACCAGGAAGGAGGCGGCTGTGAGCAACAGAGCGGGACGCGTGACCATCGCCGGACTGGCCGACCGGCTGGGGTTGTCGAAGGCGTCCGTCTCGTATGCGCTCAACGGGCTGCCCGGGGTGAGCGACGAGACGCGGGAGCGCGTGCTGGCGCTCGCCGAGGAGCTGGGATGGCATCCCAGTTCGTCCGCGCGCGCCCTGTCGCGGGCGCGATCGGACACGATCGGCATCGTCCTGCGCCGCGACCCGGGTCTGCTGGGTGCGGAGCCGTACTACATGAGCCTTCTCGCCGGTGTCGAGAGCGAGCTGTCGGAGACCGGCCAGTCCCTGCTCCTGCGGATGGTCGGAGCGGACACCGGCCAGGAGGTCGCCGCCTACCGCCGCTGGAGCGCCGAGGCCCGAGTGGATGGGGTGATGCTGTTCGACATCACCTTCGACGACCCGCGTCCCCGGCTGCTCGAGGAGCTCGGCCTGGCGTTCGTGCTGCACGGAAACCGGGAGGCGGTCGCGCCCGGCAAGGTGCTGCTCTACGACGCCCGCGCCGACGCCGGCCTGCTGGTGGCGCACCTCGCGTCGCTCGGCCACCGGCGGGCGCTGCACATCGCCGGTCCTGCGGAGTTCCAGCATGAGAAGGACCGGCGCGACGCGGTCGAGTCCTGGGGTCGCGAGAACGGGATGGAGTTCGTCTTCTCGCCCTCCGACTACTCGATGGAGGCGGGGGAGCGGATCGCGACCGAGCTGGTCCGGGACGATCCGGCGATCACGGCCGTGATCACCTCCAACGATCTGCTCGCGCTCGGCGCGCAGACCGCGCTGAACCGGGGCGGCCGGGAGGATGTCGCGATCGTCAGCTGGGACGACTCCCTGCTCTGCCGTCTCGGCACCCGCCCGATCTCGGCCCTCGACCGCTACCCCGAGGAGCAGGGCAGGCGCTCCACCCGCCTCCTGCTCGACCAGCTGGCCGGCCGGCCGGACGCCGACCGCCGCGCCCGCCCCAGCCGCCTCATCCCGCGCGGCACCAGCCTCCCGGCCCCCACCCGCGTCGCCCGCTGACCCGTCGCGCGTCCACCCGGGGCGCGCCCAGCCCGGCCCGCCCGCCGAGGTGGGCGGTGTTGCCGCCGACCCGCCGGGGGGGCCGGCCCCCCCGCGCCCA
>JBQCCO010000162.1:0-10037 GCA_051962155.1 Leifsonia sp.
TCGTTCTCCGGCGGCGAGGTCTTCCGTTCCGGGCTCACCTACCGGCGCGGCCGCGGACGGATCTTCTACTTCAGCCCGGGAGATCAGAAGTATCCGGTGTACCTCGACGACGGCGTCCGCCGGGTCCTCGCCAATGCGGCACGCTGGGCCTCGAGCAGCGGCGCTCACACCGTGCCCGTGGTGTCGCACCCGCGGAGAGGCGCGTTCCTGGAACGGCCTCCGGGCTGATGGCGCACGCGCTTCGGGTGGTCGTCGCTCCCGACTCCTTCAAAGGGGCAGCGACGGCGGACACGGTCGCCGGCGAGATCGCGGCGGGCTGGCTCTCGGTGCGTCCGGGCGACGAGGTCGTTCTCGCACCCATGGCCGACGGCGGAGAAGGCACCATCGGCGCCTTCGCGAGAACACCGGGCGCCGAGCAGTTCACAACGACCGTCCGCGGGCCGGACGGCGCCGATGTCGACGCCCGCTGGATCGTCGTGCCGGAGGGGACGGCGGTGGTCGAGCTCGCGGAGACGAGCGGCTTGGGACTTCTCACCTCCCCGCGACCGTTCGACGCCCACACCGTCGGCCTCGGGGAGGTGATCGTCGCTGCCCTGGAGGCCGGTGCATCACGCCTCCTGATCGCGCTGGGCGGCAGTGGGTCCACGGACGGCGGGGCCGGCGCGCTCACCGCATTGGGTGCGCGGCTGCTCGACAGTCGTGGGAACGCGATCGCTGACGGAAATCGCGGTCTGGCCGACCTCGCTGAAATCGACCTGTCGACGCTCCGAGCCGCTCCTCCCGGAGGAGTGGTGCTCCTCGCCGACGTTCGCAGTCCGCTGCTCGGAGATCGAGGCGCCGCGCGGATGTTCGGTGCACAGAAGGGGGCGACCGCCGACGAGATCGCCGTCCTGGAGGGCAATGTCAGCCATCTCCTCGACGTCGCGGCGCGCGGGCGCCCCGATGCGATCGGACTCGCCTCGGCGCCGGGAGCCGGAGCCGCCGGGGGCACGGGCTTCGGCCTCATGCTGTGGGAAGCCGAATACGCCTCCGGGGCCGCGATGACCGCCGAGGCCATCGGACTCGCGGATCACGTGCGTCACGCGGACCTCGTCATCACGGGCGAAGGACGATTCGACGACCAGACCGCCGAAGGCAAGGTCGTCGCCGAGGTTGCGCGGATAGCGCGATCGACGGGGACGGCCGTCGCGCTCATCGCAGGTTCGATCGACGGGAGCCCCCAAGGTTTCGTCGACGTGATCGAACTGGCGACGCTCGCCGGCTCGCCGTCCGAGTCCATCGCCGCGACCCCCCAGTGGGCACGCACGGCCGGTGGCCTGCTAGCGGCGCGAGTGACGGGCTAACAGGTAGCCGACGACCTCGCGACGGCTGACCCGGTCGGCCGATTCGTGCTGGCAATTGAGCCACCTGCGCACATCAGCTGAGCCACTCCGGAAGCGTGGCGTGCTCAGCGATGCATACGAATTGGCCAGCGGGTGATGGACAACGTTTGAGACCTCGGGGCAGGAATGCTCAGAGTTGACGTGCAACGTCCGCGTAAAAGCCGAGAAGTTCACCGAACGGAACGGATGCGCGAGACACCGCGTTCGCATCCTTTCCCTGCTCCGCGAACGGCGGCGGGTAGAGGGACCACCCATGGTCCATTCGCAGCACGCGATTTTCCTCCTGCCAGCCCTCCCAACGCAACGAGCCGTAGAACTCGGCCAGGCCTCCGCCGAGCGCCCAGCTGAGGAACGCCGAATAGCCCACGCCGATCCCCGACCATGCCAGGGTGTCGGGCCCCCAGTAGCAGACCTCGCCAGCAGCGACTCCCAGCCCGCCACCATCGATGGCGAACTGGCCCCCAAGGACGTCGAACGCTACAACGAGGTGCGACCGGCTACTCTCCAAGCTGTTCTGCTCGGCCAAGGCCGGCAAACCGTGCGCACCCCCGCCCAGCACGCGCAACCATCTGTTGTCGAGAAGAAGACCACCAGTGTGGACCGCAATGGCCCCTAGCGTCGACCATTCCGTGAGCTGCAGCCCCGCCAAGGGATCGACACCTTCAGTCATGGTGACGGGAAGAACCTCAACATCTACGGCTGATTCTTCGAGCTGGCGCTGGACTGTCGGCCACGCGGACTCCTCAGCGTGCGACATGAGCCTGTGCCGCCCAGTTCCCGATCATGCCGTGAGCGTACAGGCAACCGCGCGGACGCCGTCGAAGTTCGGCATTCCGGACACCTAACCAGCGGTAAGCCCTAGGCAGTTTCTCTCTTAGCACGTCTAAAGTAGAAGTACCGTGTCGAGGGGAGGCTAGCTATGGCCACCTTCGTCGAGCGCACCTGGCGCCCGCAGGACGCCTCCGGCCTTAGCCGCAAGGACCGCGCCGCAGGCCGCTACCACGCCTACCTCCCCGACGAATTGGGCGTTGCTCTCCCTCGCCTCGGCAGCGAAGCTCAGACCGCAGCCGAAGACGCGCTCGTCGTCCTCGCCCGCGCCGATGAGCGCCTCGCGGCCAAGGGCGGCTATCTCAACCACCTGCTCATCCGTTCCGAGTCGATCTCCTCCTCGTGGATCGAAGGCAACCGCGTCACGCCGAAGCGCCTGGCCATCGCCGAACTTCTGCACCACGGTTCACGGCAGGCGCTCGACGTCGTCGCCAACGTCCGCGCCACCGAGCAGGCCATCGCCGAATTTGCCGACCTCCGAAGGCCGATCGCAGCGTCGGACATCATCGACCTGCAGCACGTCATCGAACCGCGCCTCGAGCGCGGACTCCGCACGGAGCAGAACTGGGTCGGCGGCCCCGGCTTCTCGCCGCTGCGCGCCGCATTCGTACCCCCGCCGGAGACCGAGGTCCCGCGCTTGGTGGACGACCTCGCCGGCTTTCTCACCGAGACCACAGGCAACCCGCTGGTACGCGCCGCTATCGCCCACGCTCAGTTCGAGACCATCCACCCGTTCGTCGACGGCAACGGCCGCACCGGTCGGGCGCTCATCCACACGGTCCTGCGCCGTGCCGACGCGGTGCGCACCACGCTTATCCCCATCAGCACCGTGTTCGCGGGCAGCACCGACGCGTACATCGCGGGGCTTACCGCGTTCCGCGCAGTGCCGCAGGCACTGGATGACTGGGTGATCGGCTTCGCACAAGCCACCGAAACCGCAGCCGGCACTGCGGTGAAGCTCGCTGACGACATCGCCGCCCTCGACGTCGAGCTCCACGAGCAGCTGATCGACTTCCGCCGCTCCCAGGGCCGCAACCCTGCGTTGCCTCGTCGCGACGCCGTGTCGCTCCGCATCCTCGAGACGCTGGCCACTGACCCGGTGGTCACAGCCGAGAGCGTGAGCGAGCGCTTGGACGCCTCCCCTGCGGCTGCGCACCGGGCTCTCACCGAGCTGCACGAGGCGGGCATCCTCGGCCGCAGCAAGGACCAGAAGGGCCGGACGATCTGCTGGACGGCCGACCGTCACCTCGCGCTGGTAGCCCTCACCGAGCGCAGCAACCGTGTAGGCGGAGACGACACCCGCAACCGGAAGCCGCGGCTCGGGCCCGCTGCGCCCGCGCTCGCTGAGCGCGAACGGCGGTTTCCGGAGCTGTTCGAGACGGCCCAAGATGCTGAGGACGATCGCGATTCGGAAGCTTAGACGGGGACTATCGGGGAGAAGGTGCTCCAGGAATACCAATTGTGGTTCTTGGTAATGAACTGGGCGGTCCGCGGCGGTTAACAGCGTCGGGTCAGTCCTCGTGCCGACGGTCGAAGGTCAGCCCTCCTGGCACCTGGAAGGTTGGCATGATCTCGATCAGGCCGACGTTCACGTGGCGAGGTGCGTCGATGGCGAACGCGATGGCGTTCACCACATCATCGGTCGTGAGCGACTCGTAGCCTTCGAAGTAGGTCGCGTGCGCCTGCGCGATGTCTTCGGGGGTGCCACCCGTGTTACGTGCGAAGATCTCGGTCTCGACGCGGCCGGGCGAGATCTCGGTCACACGCACGCGCTTTCCGAGCGTGTCGTTGCGCAGCTGTCGGGAGAGCTGGTGCACGGCCGCCTTGGTGGCGTGATAGGCGGTGTGCCCGAAGAAGTTGTAGTGGCCGGCGATCGAGCTGATATTGACCACGTGCCCACGGTCGCGCTCTACCATTCCCGGGAGGGCGAGGCGGCACAGGTGCAGCACCGCGCCGAGGTTGACCTCGACCAGATCGTCGATATCGTCACGTGTTGCGCCAAGCACGTTGCCGGTCCGCGACACGCCGCCGATGTTGGCGAGAACGTCGATCTCAAGTCCCGCAACCAGCGCCTCCAGGGCAGCGGTGTCGCGCAGGTCGGCGACGTGACCGACGGCCCCGGTCCGCTCCGACAACTCGGCGATCCGATCCGCGTTCCTGGCCACTGCGTGCACAGCGAGCCCGTTTTCGCGAAGGCGCTCGACGAGTGCAGCGCCGATCCCCGAGGTCGCACCCGTCACCAGGGCAGTCGAATAGTCTGCGAACGTCACATTTCCTCCTGTCGATTCGGCTCGTCGCCCCGACGAGCCGTCATTCAGCGACACCCGGCTGTGCAGCGAGGCCGCGGACACCGTTGGGCGGGACCGCTGTCGCGGCAGTGACCGCAGCCTTCTCCGGCTCGGTCTGCTGCACCTCGTCGAGCTCCTTGAGCGTGTAGGTCCGGGTCTCCTTCGCCGTGAGCGCGGACACTCCTGCAAAGACCATGAAGCCGATCGCTACGAGAGACGGGCCCACCCAACCCTTGAGATCGGCGCCTGAGAGCGCGGTGGCGAGAACAGGGCCGACAGCCCCCGAGATCGCGAAGCCGATCTGGGTGCCCAGGGCCAGCCCGGAGACACGCACACGGCCGGGGAACATCTCGGCGAAGAACGAAGGCCAGGACGCGTTCACCATCGAGTAGAAGAACGAGTAGTCGACGATCCCGAACAAGAAGATCAGCGCCCAATTGCTGGTCGTGATCGACCAGAGGTAGGGCACCATGGTGATTCCGACCCCGACGGTCCCGATGAGGAATACCGTCTTGCGGCCGATCTTGTCGGTGAGGTAACCGGCGATGGGTGTGATGCCGAGCGCGATCAGTGCTGAAACGGTCGTCGTGAGCAGCATGGTCGGCTTATCGAGCTTGTATCCGGCGGTTCCGAACGCCACCGAGAACGTCTGCATCATGTAGCTGGTTCCCGCGATGAGGGCGCAGAAGATGATCCGCGCCACAGCCCGCCAGTGGAAGCGCAGGAGTTGACTGAGCGGAGCGATGTTGACCTTGATGGACTGGGTCTCGAGGAACTCCGGTGGTTCCTGCACGTGGCGGCGGATCAGGTAGGCGACGACGACCACGATGGCGGAGAACCAGAATGGGAGCCGCCATCCCCAGGTCAGCAACTGCGCGGACGGCATCGAGGCGATAGGGATGAAGACCAGCAGCGTGAGCAGCGTGCCGGAGGCGGAGCCCAGCGTGGTGAAACTGGTGATGAAACCCCGGCGGCGCTCCGACGCGTGTTCCAGGCTCATCGTGATGGCGCTGGGCTGCTCGCCCGAGAGGCACAGTCCCTGGATGACGCGGATCAGCACCAGAAGAATGGGGGCGGCGGCACCGATCTGCGCGTAGGTCGGCAGGCAGCCGATCAGGAAGGTGCAGCCGCCGATTCCGAACAGTGTGATCATCATCACGAACTTGCGACCGAACCTGTCCCCCATCGGACCCAAGATGAGTGACCCGAGCGGACGCACCGCGTATCCGACCGCGAAGGTGATCATCGCCAGCAGCACACTGATGCCCTCGGGCAGCTCGGGCGAGAAGAACAGCACATTCAGGATCAGCGCCGACGAGGTGCCGTACACCGCGAAGTCGTAGTACTCGAGCGTCGTGCCGATCCAGGCGGCGACCGCCGCTCTGGCGGGGGTCTTCCGGGGAAGTGCGATTTGGGTCATATCGTCTCCATCGGCGATGAGGGCGGAGCTGATCTCCGGAGCGCGGGGTGGGAGAACGCGAGCTGCTCTACGCTGGTCGGTGCTCCTGATCGACCACCGTAGCTGCGTCGAGCGAAGCCGTCGCCTCCAGTTGGTGCACTGTGCCAAACATGTGCGGGCCCACTTGCGTCGCTAGCTCGCGTCGCCGAGATTTTCCGGCTCACAAATACCTGGTCAAAAGCCCTATACCCACGCCCGATGTCGCGTTCCGTGTGTCCGGATCTGAGAGTGTCGCCTGTGCATGAATGGCACGAATTGTGCCGAAGCAACGGCCACGCGACCGCGCGGTCAGGAAACGTGCCTGCGCGGCCGGAAGGGGCGCACGGGGCGGCCCTGGTCGACATCCACTCCACCCCGTGCACCCCGTGCCCGTTCATCGTCGTGGTCTCTGAACACGACCGAGGCTTCGGTCACAGGCAGATACTCGATCGGCTCTGACACGGTCCACCGGGTCGCGGCGCCTGTCGGCAGCCGACACATCGAGCCGCGACGGACGAAGACGAGGGAGTCGTCGTCGAACTCGATCATGGCGCGGCCGGTGAGGATCACGAACGGAGCACCGTTCTCAGTCCGATGGCGGACGCCGGCACCGACCTTCTGGGTCGGGGCCTCGCCGCTGTCGAGACCTGGGAAGGATTCGAGTGGGGCGGTGAACATGGTGGGCTCCTTCGTCGCTAGCGGCTGGACTCTTCGGTCGTGGCCCATGACGACCCTTCTTGGGTTGCAAGGGTGAGCTCAACAGCCTCGACCAGCTCGTCAACGGGCAGCTGGATGTCGAGGACGAGGCCGTTCTCGTCCTCCGCCAGCGGTTCGAGGATGGCCAGCTGGCTGTGCAGGAGCGCGACGGGCATGTAATGGCCGGGCCGTGCCGCCATGCGGCTGTGGATGAGCTCGGCCTCGCCGTGCGCATGGACGAAGACCGTCGTGGGCGCCTCCCGACGGATCACATCGCGGTACGTTCGCTTGAGTGCCGAGCAGGCGATCACGAGGCCGCTGGTGCTGTGGTCGCTCAAAGCGCGCCCGATGTCGGCCAGCCATGGCCAGCGGTCGGCATCTTCCAACGGGATCCCCGCCGTCATCTTGGCGATGTTCGCCGCCGAGTGCAGATCGTCGCCATCGATGAAGTGGACGCCGAGCCGTTGCGCGAGAGCGGCACCGATCGTGGACTTCCCGCAGCCGGAGACCCCCATGAGCACGATCAATGGCGCGGTCATGAGAACTCCAGGAGAACGGTGCCAGACACGGAGGGGTCCGCGGCGACCGCGGAAACGACGACCGCTGTGGTGGTGTTCGACATCATGTTCTGCTCCGGAGGGACGATGAAGGTCAGTAGAACTCGACGGTGTCGACACGGTTGCGCAGCGGCCGTCCGTCGAGCAGCCTGCCGGCGTTGTCAGCGAAGAGCTCCGCGATGCGGCGCTCTTCGCCGGCGTCGAGTGCGGCAGTGTGCGGGCTGATCAGCACGTCGGCGCGGGACCACAGCGGGCTCGTGTCCGGCAGCGGTTCCACCTCGAACACATCGAGCGCGGCGAAACCGGCTCGGCCGGCGTCCAGCGCCTCCACCAGCGCGGCCTCGTCGATCACGTTGCCACGGCCGACGTTTACGATCGTCGTGCCGCCGGACAGTGCTGCGAAGAACTCGCCACCGAGAAGATGGTGCGTCGCGTCGGTGCCGGGGAGGGTGCTGACAACCGCGTCCAGCTTCGGCGCCTCCGCCACGATGTCATCGGGATGCACGATTCGGTCCACTCCGTCGATTTCCACGTTTCGGCGGCTGACGCCGAGGACGGTCGCACCCAGGTCCGAGAGCCGGCGAGCCACGACGCCCCCGATTCCGCCGAGGCCCAGCACAAGGATCGTCTGGTCGGCCACCTGTCCCATCGCCCAGCGCCCGCTCCACGTCCGGGCACGCTGTTGTGCGATCAGCCGGGGCAGATCCTTGGCACCGGCCAGAATGCCGAAGACTGCGAACTCGGCCAGCGGGCCACCGTGGACGCCGGCGGAGGTTGTGAATGCCACCCGCTCGAGTTCCGCCGGTGACAGGCCTGCGGCCCGCACTTGGCCGCCGCCGCCGGCAGCCATCGTGTGCACCCAGCGCAGCCCGGGGTTCGCTTTGATGGTGCGGGACAGCGCGTCCGGATCGACGTCCGGGATGCCGTAGAGCGCGTCGGCGGTGTCGAGCAAGGCCTCGAATCGGCTCTGCTGCTCCGGGGTGCGACGGAATCCCGGATCACCGGAGAAGTCCGCGTCCCACCGCTTCGGTGCGACCAGGCTCGCATCGCGCATGAGCTCGACCCGCGGCTCGGCGGTCTCGATCAGCGCGTGGAGCGCGTCGGTCAGGGGCGCAGCAACCGCGACGCGAAGACGTGATGACACAGTCGGTTCCTTCTCATGAAATCATGGCGTGGCGATTCGGGAGGTCACGCGACCGCGGAGGCGGTCAGGAGAGCCCCTTCACCGCCTCGGCGATGGCAGCGGCGCCCAGCTCGAGCTGTTCCAGGCTCGTCGCGAACGAAATGCGGAAGAACGGCTCGCTGCCGTAGGCCGAACCCTGGATCACCGCGACACCGGCAGTGTCGAGGAGGAAGAGCGTCACATCCTGGTCCGTCTTGAGAAGCTGACCCTCTGCTGTGCGCTTCCCGATCAGTCCGGCGCATTCGACGAAGAGATAGAAGGCGCCGTCGGGTGCGACCGGGCGCAGTCCTTCGACCGCCCCGATCAGCTCCACCGCGCGGTTGCGACGCTCGGCATAGGCCGCGACGCTCTTCCGCACAAAGGTCTGATCGCCGGTCAGCGCGGCGACGGCCGCCGCCTGGCTGATCGACGAGGGGCAGGACGAGCTCTGCGACTGCAGCTTGTTGATGGCCGCGACCAGGCGGGCGTCTCCTACCGCATAGCCGAGACGCCACCCGGTCATCGCGTACGACTTAGAGACGCCGTTGACCGTGAAGACCCGGTCGCGGATGGTGGGTGCGGCCACCGCGAAACCGATGAATCGGTCGTCGGTGAACAGGATTTCGTCGTAGATCTCATCGGTCAGGACCCAGACGTGCGGAGACTCCTCCAGCACGGCGGCGAGCGCAGCGATTTCTTCGGCACTGTAGACGGCGCCGGTCGGATTGCCGGGGGCGTTGATGACGACCCACCGGGTTCGCGGAGTGATGGAGGCGCGCAAAGACTCCGGAGTCAGCTTGTAGCCCGATTCGGCCGAGGTCTGCACGATGACCGGGGTGCCGTCATTCGCGAGCACCATGTCCGGGTAGGAGACCCAGTACGGTGCCGGGATGATGACTTCAGAACCTGGGTCCAGCGTCGCGGCGAACGTCAGGTAGAGGATCTGTTTGCCGCCGCCCCCGACGGTGATCTGGGCGTCCTCGTAGCGGATACCCGACGAGCGCAGCATCCGGGTGCGCACGGCGTCGCGGAGTGCGGGCGTCCCGTTGACCGGGGTGTACTTCGTCTCACCCGCGGCGATCGCTGCGATAGCCGCGTCCTTGATGTGCTGCGGGGTGTCGAAGTCGGGCTCCCCGACGGTGAAGTCGACGATGGGGCGGCCCTTCGCCTTCAGCTCCCGGACACGGTTGGCTGCCGCCGAGCTCGGCGACTCACGGATGCGGCGGACGCGATCCGATGCGGCGAACTCCGTCGCCGCGAACTCCGTGGGGACCGATTCCGTGGCGCTCATCGTGCGCCCAGCCCCTGGTCGGGGTCGACGGAGTCGAGATCGGTCGTGATGCCCTTGTCGCGCAGCACGTCGTGCAGGTTGCAGAGGTCGATCGTCGTCCGGCCCTGCTTGTAGAGCTCGATGAGGCGTGCCTCGTTGGCGTCGCGCGCGGCCGAGAGCGAGATGGCCTCCTCGACCTCGGTTCGCCGCACCACCACCACACCGTCGGCGTCGCCCTTGATGACATCACCGGGGTAGATGATCTCGTCGCCGAAGACGAGGGGCTGGTTGATGTGGCCGAGCGTCTCCTTCACCGTGCCCTTGAAGGAGACGCTGCCGGAGAAGACCGGCAGCGCGCGCGCGCGCCGGTAGTGTGTTTGGCGTACGCGTCCGTCCGTGACGAGGGCGGCGAAGCA
>JBQCCO010000163.1:0-10384 GCA_051962155.1 Leifsonia sp.
GGCCGCTGCCTGCGGCCGCGGCGCGGCAGCGCACGCGCCGGGCGACAACACACCCTCGTCGAGTGGTCCCAACATGCCGCGTGGGCCCCGGTCGTACGGGCGTGTTGGGACCACTCGATGCGCGGGGAGCGCGGGGGGCGCAGCCGCTCAGCGGCAGTTGGCGGCCGCGGTGGCGGGATCGAAGGCGTAGAAGGTGACCTCGTTCAGCATCGTGCGGTGCAGGTGGGCGCGATGCGCCTCCACGTACGCGAAGACCTCCGGCGCGATCGGGGAACGCGCGGACTGCTTGGTGGCCACGGCGACGATGCAGTGCGCGTTCGGGTCGGTGGTCCACCGTCCATGGATGGTCTCGTCCGGCTCCCAGGGCGCCACTCCGCTGACCAGGACCATGCCCCGGTCGATTCCGGCCTGGCGCAGGGTCTGGTCGACGCGTCCGAAGCCGGTGGGGCCGTCGTTCCACACGAGCGCGGAGGTGCCCGCCGCGGCGATCACGGCCAGGGCGGTCACGAGGACGCCGAGGCTGCGGAGGAGAACGGCCAGCCAGCGCCGTGGCTGCGGACCCAGGAGCCAGGCGCAGCCGATCCCGGCGAGCAGACACAGGGCCCAGGACCAGGCGTAGTAGTAGGAGGGCAGCGCGTTCTTCGCCACGAACAGGTAGAAGAACATCAGCGGGCCCAGCGCCAGCAGGAGCGAGACCACGAGGAAGCGATGGCGCCGGTCGAACAGCGCCGCCACGCCCCCGAGGACGAACACGGCGATCGTCACCGGCCCGAAACCCTTCCACGCGAAGTACAGGTTCGCCCACCAGGGCGGATGTGCGGTCGCCGTGCCGCCGAGGTCGATGAGGTGCCCCGTCGCGTTCTGTGCGACCTGGAACTGGAGGAGGTCGCGCAGCCCGGTCACGATCCCGATCGGCAGGTAGACCACGAAGACGGTCGCAGCGAGCACGGCGATCGCCACCGCGAGGGCGACGAGCGATTCCTTCCAGCGGCGGCCGACGACGATGATCGCGAGGAACGCCGGGAACATGACGGCGGTCGTCGGTTTGCTCGTCACCGAGAGCCCGAAGCAGAAGGCCGCGATCGCGATCCACAGCACCGATCTGCCGCGATGCCACTGCCAGGCCGCCGCCATCGCGGCGATGGCGAAGAACACCATGACGGGGTCGAGCACGGCGAACCGGTCGAGGCGGAATTCGAACGTTCCGGCGATCCCGCGCGGCAGGAGCAGCCAGAACGCCGTCGGAATGAGGGCGGGCATCCAGCCGAGCTCCGGCCGCAGCCAGAGGAAGACGATGACGCCGCCCACCACGGTGAGCGCTCCGACGAACAGTCGCGGCGCGAGCGGCCCCTCACCGAAGAGGAACTGGACGGCGCCGAACAGGTACTTCGCCGTGGGCGGCTGCTCGTGGTTGTACTGGAGCTGACCCTGCAGGTAGAGGCGTCCGACGAGCACGTACTGCGGCTCGTCGGCGTTCGGGATCGCGGCCGCGATGTTCCAGAGCGACTGGTAGGCGCCCCAGACGAACACAACGGCCAACGCGACCCAGCGGACGAGCGGCCGCTCGAGAAGAGCGAGGGGACGACGATGGGATGCGGGCGCGGCCGCATCCTGACCTAAAGTGGTCGCCGTCATCCGCCCCCCTATACATCCACTGGCGGAAGCCATTCTCACATACCGCAACGGGGGGCCGCCGTGCTAGAGTCTGCGGCTTCCGGCGGTCTTCCGGCCGCCTTCCGGCCGCCTCTCGGCCGCCGGTCGTGCTAGGCGGTCACCGGCTTGGGGGCGGCAGCCGATCCGGCGAGCGGGAGGGACACCCGGAACGTCGCCCCGCCACCCGGCGTGTCCACGACCTCGACGGTGCCGCGGTGGGCCGTGACGATGGACGACACGATCGCAAGTCCCAGGCCGCTACCGCCGGTCTCGCGAGCCCGGGAGGTGTCGGCGCGCCAGAAGCGCTGGAAGATCTTCTCGCGGATCTGCGGCGGGATGCCTTCGCCGTGGTCCCGCACCTCGAGCAGCGCCCGCTCGGTGCGGTGGTCGATCTGCACGGCGATCTCGATGGGGCTGCCTTCGGGCGTGTAGCGGAGGGCGTTGCCCATCAGGTTCGTGACGACCTGGCGGAGCTTGTTCTCCTCGGCCATGACGATCGCCGGCTCGGCGGGCGAGGGACGGCCGAGAACCACCTGTTCGGCTGTCGTGATCGTCAGGGTCTCCGTGTTCGGTCGCCGGCCCCGGTTTCCCCGGCGAAGGCGCGCCAGCGCGGAGCCCGCGAAAGCGATCGGACCCGTCGCGTTCGACGGCCGGCCGGCGGAACCGGTGTCGTCCGGCAGTTGCATCGGGACGGTGTCCAACCCGGGCTCGGAGTCGTCGTCGGCGCCGGAGACGATCGGCGTGGACCCGACGGCCTTCCCGGCGACTGCCTTCGACGCAGCCACCTTCGATGCAGCCGCCTTCGACGCGCCCGTCTTCGAAGCGCCCGACCTCGCCGCGACCGGCTTGGACACGGTCGTCCGGGACGCCACGCGCTGGGCCGCCACCGACTGCGCAGCCGTCGCCATGGGCGGAGCCGGTTCGGCCGCGACCGGCTCGGGCGTCAGCACGGTGACGACGCGACCCGGGGAGCCGGCCATCGCATCCATCGCCGCGTCCTGTGCGATCTTCACCAGATCCACTCGGCTGACCTCGAGCGGCTTGGTCTCATCCAGGCGGGCAAGCTCCAGCAGATCCTCGACGAGGATGCCCATGCGGATGGCCTCCTTCTCGATGCGGTCCATCGCCTGGGCCACATCCTCGGGGGTCTGCAGGGCGCCCATCCGGTACAGCTCCGCGTAGCCGCGCAGCGAGACCAGCGGTGTGCGCAGCTCGTGGGAGGCGTCGCCGACGAACCGGCGCATCTGGTCGATGGTGCGCGCGCGGTCGCTGAACGCGCGGTCGATGCGGTTCAGCATGGTGTTGAGGGACCGGTTGAGCCGCCCGACCTCGGTGTTCGGGGTGGCGCCGCCGAGGCGCTGGCTGAAGTCGCCGTCGGCGATCGCGGCGGCGGTCTGCTCCACCTCGCGCAGCGGAGCGAACGTCGTCGTGACGAGCATCCGGGTGAGGCCGGCCCCGACGACGATCACGATCACGCCGAAGAGGAGGAAGATCGCGAGGAAGCTCGCCATCACCGTGTCGATCTGCGAGGTCGAGGTCGCCACGATCGCCGTGCCGAGCTCGCCGTCCGGGCCCGCGAAGGTCACCGTCTGGGTGAGCGCGCGGTAGGTGGTGCGACCGTCGTTGCTGGGGAGCGTGTAGCCGCCGGCCGGCATCGCCTTGCCCTCCGGCACGGTCAGCGTGCGCGGGATGGCCGGACGGTGCGAATACGGGATGTTGGTCCAGTTGTAGCGGACCAGCGTGCCGTTGGAGTCGTACAGCGCCGCGAAGTAGTCCGAGGGGCTCGCGTCGGTGGCGATCTTGTCGTTGTCCGACCCGCCCCCATAGAGGTAGGTGTTCAGGTACGACGCGCCCGAGGCAGCGGCGAGCTGCGCATCCAACTGGTCCAGCAGCACCGGCTTCAGCATCGACATCGTGCCGATGCCGGTGACGAGCAGCCCGAGGGTCAGCATGAGCACGGTCACGCCCGTGATCTTCGTTCGCAGGGAGATCGCGTTCCAGCGGTCGAGCAGGCGTGAGTGCATCAGGCCGTCAGTCTATGCAGGGGATGCTGTGCCGGGCATGTGTAAGCCGTGCGCCGGGCGGCGCACCTCAGGCCTTCGCAGCCTTGAGCATGTAGCCGAAGCCGCGCTTGGTCTGGATGAGCGGCTCGCTGGAGTGCGCATCCACCTTGCGGCGCAGGTACGAGATGTACGACTCGACGATGCCCGCGTCGCCGTTGAAGTCGTACTCCCAGACGTGGTCGAGGATCTGCGCCTTCGACAGCACCCGGTTCGGGTTGAGCATGAGGTAGCGCAGGAGCTTGAACTCGGTCGGCGAGAGCTCGATCGGGGTGTCTCCGACGAAGACCTCGTGGGTGTCCTGGTCCATGGTCAGCTCGCCGGCGCGGATGACCGCATCCTCGTCGGCCTGCATCGTGCGGCGCAGGATGGCCTTGATGCGCGCGACGATCTCGTCCAGGCTGAACGGCTTGGTGACGTAGTCGTCGCCGCCGACCGTGAGGCCGGTGATCTTGTCCTCGGTGTCGTCCTTCGCCGTGAGGAACAGGATGGGCGCGGTGTACCCGGCTCCGCGGAGGCGCTTGGTGACACCGAAGCCGTTCATGTCCGGCAGCATGACGTCGAGGATGATCAGGTCGGGCTCCTCTTCGAGGACCGCGGAGATGGCCTGTGCTCCGTTGCCGACCGCGCGCACGGCGAAGCCGGCGAAACGGAGGCTGGTGGTGAGCAGGTCGCGGATGTTCGGCTCGTCGTCGACGATGAGAATGCGGGGTCCGGCGTTCATGGAGACAGTATCTGCGCGTGGGCTGAGTCTTCTCTGTGAGCCGTCGGTGCGCCGTAGGTGGGCGGTGGTGGCGTCCGCCGTGTGAAGAGTGGATGCTGATGTCATGTCGAAACCCACCGTCCTCATCGCCGGCGCCGGGCTCGCCGGAGCGACCGTCGCCACCGAACTGCGCGAACGCGGCTTCGATGGCCGCATCCTGCTGCTCGGAGCCGAGGAGCACGCTCCGTACATCCGGCCGCCGCTATCGAAGGAGTACCTGAAGGGCGACGCCCCGATCGAGGAGGGGGATGTTCATCCCGCCGACTGGTACGCGGACAACGCGGTCGAGTTCCTTCCGGGGGTGGAGGCGGGATCGTTCGACCCGGCCGCCCACGAGCTGTTCGTCTCGGACGGCGGACGCATCACCTACGACAGCCTCGTGCTCGCGACCGGCGCGAGCGCGCGTCCCCTCGGCGTGCCCGGCAGCGGCCACGGCGCGGTGTTCCCCTTGCGAACACGGGAGGACTCGAGCCGGCTGCGGGCGGCGCTCGAGGTCGGCGGACGGCGGGTCGTGCTGGCCGGCTCCGGCTGGATCGGCCTGGAGGTGGCGGCCGCCGCCCGCGGGTACGGCAACGAGGTCACGGTCGTCGGGCACTCGGCCGTTCCGCTCAGCGCGGCGATCGGACGCGAGCTCGGCGGAGTGTTCGAGCGGCTGCACCGGGAGAACGAGGTGACCTTCCACAACGCAGCGGAGGTGGTCGCGGTCGACGGCGGGACGGAGCAGGCGGTCGTCCTCGGGTCGGGGGAGCGGATCCCGGCGGATGTCGTGGTCGCCGGCGTCGGAGCGGTGCCGAACACGCGGGTCGCCGAGCGCTCGGGCGTCCGGCTCGGGAACGGCGTCCTCACGGACAAGGGGATGCGCACGAGCATCGAAGACGTCTACGCCGTCGGCGACCTGGCGGACGCGTTCCTGCCCGCCATCGGCCGGCACCTCCGCAGCGAGCACTGGGCGAACGCGATCGCGAGCGGGAAGGTCGCCGCCCACGCCATCCTCGGCGACCGTGCGTCGTACGACGACATCCCGTACTTCTACTCGGACCAATACGATCTCGGCATGGAGTATTCGGGCTATGCGCCGCTCGCCGCCGGTGCGCAGGTTGTGTACCGGGGCGATGTCGAGTCGCGTGAGTTCATCGCGTTCTGGGTGCGGAACGACCGTGTCGTCGCCGGCATGAACGTCAACGTGTGGGATGTGCAGGACGACATCCAGCGACTGATCCGGTCCGGTGAGCGGCTGGATGCGGACCGGCTCGCCGACGAGAGCGTCGACCTTGCCGCCCTCTGACGCGCACGCCTCGCCGTACCTGCCCCCGCTGCGCGTCCCCGTGCGGCGGATCGGCGCCCGCACCTTCGACTTCTCGCGCCAGGTGGCGGTGATGGCCGTGGTGAACCGCACCCCCGACTCCTTCTACGACCAGGGCCGCACCTACGCGTTCGACCGCGCCGTGGACGCCTGCTTCGAGGCCGTCGCGCTCGGAGCGGACTGGGTGGACATCGGCGGAGCGCCGTTCGCGCCCGGCGAGCCGGTGCCCGTGGAGGAGGAGCTGGAGCGCGTCGTGCCGGTCGTGGAGGCCCTGCGCGCCGGCTCCGACGTGGTGATCTCGGTGGACACGTTCCACTCCGCCGTCGCACGGCACGCCATCGCGGCCGGAGCGACGGTCATCAACGACACGACCGGGCTCTGGGATCCGGACCTCGCACCGGTCGTCGCCGACAGCGAGGCGACGCTGGTCATCACGCACAGCCTGGCCGAGCCGCGCCGCCCGTTCCCGCGGCCGCACTACGACGACGTCGTGGCCGATGTCGCAGCGTTCCTCCTCGACCGGGTGGAACGGGCGACCGCGGCAGGCGTTCCGGAGGAGCGCATAATCCTCGACCCCGGCCACGACCTCAACAAGAACACGCTGCACTCGCTGGAGCTGACGCGGCGGCTCGGCGAGATCGCCGACCTGGGGTTCCCGACGCTCGCCGCCGTCTCCAACAAGGACTTCATCGGCGAGACCCTCGACGCCCCGCGCACGGAGCGGCTGGAGGGGTCGCTCGCCGCCGCCGTCATCAGCATCGTGAACGGCGCCAGGATCGTGCGCATGCACGACGTGCGCGCCTCGGTTGCCGCCGTGCGCATGACGGAGGCGATCCTGGGACTGCGCGAGCCCGCCTACCTGAAGCACAACCTGGGAGACGTGAATGACTGAGCCGGCCATCCACCGCTTGTCGCCCCTGCCCTCGCAGACGGGGCTCAGCGACGACGACATCACAGCGCTCTACACCGAGGGTGCGGGCGAACCGTGGCTGCGCGTCAACTTCGTCAGCAGCGTGGATGGGGCGGCCACCCACCAAGGGCTGTCCGGCGGCCTCTCGAACGACGCGGACAGCCGCGTCTTCGCGCTGCTGCGGCGGCTCTGCGACGTCGTCCTGGTGGGGGCGGGAACCGTGCGGGCCGAAGGCTACGGGCCGATGCGCGTGGACCCGGTGTCGGAACGGGCGCGCAGCGGTGCGGGCATGACGCCGAACCCGGTGTTCGCGATCGTGTCCGCTGCGCTCGATCTCGACCCGCGCAGCGGCATCTTCCAGGATGCGCCGGAGCGCCCGATCGTGCTGACCACCGAGCTGTCCCGGCCGGAGATGCGGGAGGCGCTCGCCGATGTCGCCGACGTGGTCGTGTGCGGGCGGGACCGGGTGCAGGCCGACCGCGGGCTGGCGGTGCTTCACGAGCGGGGGCTCACGCGCATCCACTGCGAAGGCGGTCCGCACCTGTTCGCCGACCTGATCGCGGCACGCGTCGTGGATGAGCTGTGCCTGACGATCAGTCCCCAGCTGGAGGGCGGCACGGCGTCGCGCATCGCGATCGGCGCCGCACCCATCGTGCCGCTCGGGATGCGCCTGGCGCACACGCTGACGGGAGACGACACCCTGCTGCTGCGGTATGTCCGGAACTGACGCAGAGCTCCGGCCCCACATCGACGCCGCGCTGGTCCGCCGGCTCGTCGACGCCCAGTTCCCGCAGTGGCGCGGGCTGCCCATCCACGCGGTGCCGCACGACGGGTGGGACAACCGGACCTTCCGGCTCGGGGACGAGTTGAGCGTCCGGCTGCCGAGCGCCGGGGGATACCGCGAGCAGGTCGCCAAGGAGCAGCGCTGGCTACCGCGACTCGCCCCGCTGCTGCCGCTGCCCATCCCGCAGCCGGTGGCCGAGGGGGCGCCGGTGGACGAGTACCCGCTGCCGTGGTCGGTCTACCGGTGGCTGCCGGGCACCCCGGCGGTGCTGCGGGGCGACGTGTCTGCGGATGTGGCGCTCGCCGAGGCGATCGGGCGCTTCCTCGTGGCGTTGCGTTCCGCGCCGGTCGACGGCGCGCCGGGACCGGGCACGCACAACTTCTTTCGCGGCGCACCGCCCGAGGTGTACGGCGAGGAGGCGCTCGCGGCGTTCCCCGTGCTGGGGGCCGACGCCGACCGGGCGCGATCGCTCTGGGCGGAGGCGACCGCCTCCCGCTGGGAGGGCCCGCCGATCTGGTTCCACGGCGACGTCGCGCCCGGCAACCTGCTGGTGGATGCGTCCGGCGCGCTGTCCGCTGTGATCGACTTCGGCACGTCCGGCGTCGGCGACCCGGCGTGCGACCTGGTCCCGGCGTGGACGATGTTCGAGGGAGCGGCCCGCGACGCCTTCGTCGACGTCGTCGGCCTGGATGCTGCGACCTGGTCGCGGGCCTGCGGCTGGGCGCTGTGGAAGGCCGCGATCGTCGTGCGCGACCGCCCCGCCGACGCCGAAGCCCGCGCGACGCTCGCCCGCATCCTCGGCTGACTCGGCGCGCGCTGCGCGGGATCAGCCGCCTGCACGCGCTGCCCACGCTCAGCCGCCTGCGCGCGCTGCCCACGCTCAGCCGCAGTATCCGGACGGCAGGTAGTCGCTGTCGCCCACGGTGATGCTGATCGCCGACGGCGTTACGCCGCCTGCAGCGCGTGCGCGTCGAGGATCGTGTACGAGTAGCCCTGCTCGGCGAGGAAGCGCTGGCGGTTCTGCGCGAAGTCCTGGTCCACGGTGTCCCGGGCGACGAGCGTGTAGAAGTTGGCGGAGAGCCCCGACTCCTTGGGCCGCAGCAGACGTCCGAGGCGCTGGGCCTCCTCCTGGCGGCTGCCGTATGAGCCTGAGACCTGGATGGCGACCGTCGCCTCGGGCAGGTCGACCGAGAAGTTCGCGACCTTGCTGACGACGAGCAGCTTGGTGCGCCCGTCGCGGAACTCCTGGTAGAGCCGTTCACGCTCATCCACGGGGGTCGCGCCGGTCAGCCGGGGCGCATCCAGAGCGTCGGCGAGCTCGTCGATCTGGTCGAGGTACTGGCCGATCACGAGGATGCGCTCGCCCTCGTGCCGCTCGACCAGCTGACGGACGATGTCGAGTTTCGCCGGGGCGGTGGCCGCCAGACGGTACCGCTCGTCGTCGGGGGCGGCGGCATAGCTGAGCCGCTCGGACGGCGGAAGGTCGATCCGCACCTCGTAGCAGGCGGCGGGGGAGATGAAGCCCTGGGCCTCGATCTCCTTCCACGGAGCGTCGAAGCGCTTGGGCCCGATCAGGCTGAACACGTCGCCCTCGCGGCCGTCCTCCCGCACAAGCGTCGCCGTCAGGCCGAGCCGGCGCCGGGCCTGCAGCTCGGCGGTCAGCTTGAAGACGGGCGCGGGAAGCAGGTGCACCTCGTCGTAGACCACAAGGCCCCAGTCGAGCGCGTCGAGGAGCGCCAGGTGCGCGTACTCGCCCTTCCGCTTGGCCGTGAGGATCTGGTAGGTCGCGATCGTGACCGGCTTGACCTCTTTGACTTGGCCGGAGTACTCGCCGATCTCCTCCGCGGTCAGCGTGGTGCGGCGCAGCAGCTCGTCGCGCCACTGCCGGGCGGACACGGTGTTCGTGACCAGGATGAGCGTGGTCGTCTTCGCGGTCGCCATCGCGCCCGCGCCGACGAGCGTCTTGCCGGCGCCGCAGGGCAGCACGACGACGCCGGAGCCCCCGTCGAAGAAGTTCGTGACCGCCTTGCGCTGGTAGTCGCGCAGCGCCCAGCCGTCCTCCTTCAGCCCGATCTCGTGCGGGGTGCCGGGCGTGTAGCCGGCCAGGTCCTCCGCCGGCCAGCCGAGCTTCACCAGCTCCTGCTTGAGCTGACCGCGAGCCCATGCCTCGACGACGAACGTCTCGTCGTCGCGCCGCTGCAGCAGCAGAGGCGAGATCCGCTTTGCGCTGGCGACCTCGGTGAGGACGGCCAGGTCCGGGGACCGCAGCAGCAGCGTCCCTTCGTCGTCGCGCTCGATGACCAGCCGGCCGTAGCGGGCCACGGTCTCGGTGACATCCACGGTGACGGTCTGCGGGATCGGGAACTTCGAGTACCGCTCCAGGGTGCCCAGCATGTCCTCGGCCGTATGTCCGGCGGCCCGCGCATTCCACAGGCCGAGCCGGGTGATCCGGTACGTGTGGATGTGCTCAGGCGCCCGCTCCAGCTCGGCGAACACCGCGAGGTCGTGGCGGGCATCCGAGGCGTCCGCGTGCGCGACCTCGAGGAGCACGGTGCGGTCGCTCTGGACGATCAAGGGGCCATCGGACATAGCTCACCAGCCTACGCCCTGCCCGCCCCCGCTCCTCCCGGGGCGCCGGGGCTCGCCGGGTGCCGGGGCTCCGGGCGGGTGCCGAGGCTCGGGCCGGGTGCCGGGGCCCGGGGCCTTCGGCCCGGCCCAGTTCCACGCCCGGTCGGTCCCCTTCCGCCGAGGTGCTCGGTGTTGCATTCGACACGCCGTGCCGACCTGCAGCAACGAGCACTTCGTGGGAGGTCGTCCCGCGGGGTGTTTCCGTCGAGGTGCTAGTTTTTTAATTAGAAAACCCGTGCCCACCAGCAACAAACATAACTTAGGCGGTAAATACTCAGCCCGG
>JBQCCO010000164.1:0-10007 GCA_051962155.1 Leifsonia sp.
GAGCAGGGCGACGAACTCGCGGACATCCACGACGGTCTCCTGCCCGACGACGGGATGCTGCCGCCGGCCGACGGGAACGTCGTGCTCCTCGAGCCCTTCTACCAGCGGGTGGCTCCCGGAGCGGCACTCGAGTACGAGGTGGTCGTCGTGAATCCCTACGACGACGAGCGCGAGATCGCAGCCGACCTGGTGACCCCCGAGGGATGGAGCGACCCGCCCCGGGCGTCGGCGCTCGCCGCCCCGCACGAGACCGTCCGCCTGCGCTTCGCCGTGCAGACCCCCGACGCCGCACGCAAGCGCCAGCGTTTGGCCGCCGACGTCACCATCGGCACCGTCCGCTACGGCCAGGCCGCCGACGCCGTCGCCGACACCATCCCCTCGCCCACCATCGCCTGACGACTCGTCCTTCGCGACGCGCGTGTGCGGGTCTCCGGAACACGTGCGGCGGGGCGAGCAGCCGCATACGTTCCGAACCGCAGCACACACCGCGGACCGGCCCCCGGCCGTACGGCCGCGCGAGCGATTTCGGCGTCCGGCGGCCTGCCGTGTTGACCGCCCGGGGGCGTCCGGCCTAGTATCTGTGGGAACGATCCCACACGATCCACCAGCGCAGGCGGGGTCGTGATTCCCTCGGAAGGACATGATGGCAGACGGCCCCCGCGCCGTCCTCTCACTCGACATCGGCGGCACCAAGCTCGCCGTCGGTGTGGTCACGGAGGACGGACGAACGCATGCACTGACGGTCGAGCCCACCCGCCGCGAGGAGGGTCCGGGTGCGATCGTTCCCAGACTGTTCGCGATGGGCCATCGGGCGATCGCGGAGTCCGGCCGGCGCATCGAGGCCGTCGGCATCTCGTGCGGTGGCCCGCTCGACGCGAAGACCGGCGTGCTGACGGGACCGCTGCACCTTCCCGGCTGGATCGATCTGCCGATCGTCGAGCTCGCCGAGCGCGAGTTCGGGGTCCCGGCCGTGCTCGAGAACGACGCGACGGCCGGTGCTCTCGGCGAGTTCCGGTATGGAGCCGCCCGCGACGCGGACACGATGGTGTACCTCACGATCTCCACGGGGATCGGCGGAGGAGCGGTCATCGACGGCCGCCTGCACCGCGGTGCTGCGGGCAACGGCGGCGAGTTCGGCCACGTCCTCGTGCGCACGGGCGGGCGTCCGTGCCTCTGCGGCCGGCGCGGGTGCCTCGAGGGGTACGCGTCGGGCACCTCGATCGCCCAGCGCGCCCGCGAGGCCGTCGCCGAGCGCGGTGCGGACTCCTCCCTCGCGCGGCTGGCCGACGTGCGCGCGGAGGACGTCGTCGCAGCCGCAGCCCAGGGCGATCCGCTGGCGACCGAACTCTGGCACGAGACCGTCGACGCGCTCTCCGTCGCCCTCACCGACCTCGTCAACGTGTTCGAGCCCGACCTCGTCGTCCTCGGCGGAGGCGTCACCCGCTCCGGCGACGCCCTCGTCGTCCCCGTGCGGGAGCGCGTCGCGGCTGCCGCCATGGCGCCGGCGGCCGCCGCATCCACCGTCGTCCTCGCGGGCCTCGGCGACGTCGTCTGTGTCGTCGGCGCCGGCGCCGTCGCCTTCGACCGACTCGACCAGCTCGCCGGTGCCGGCGCAACAGACCGCAAGGGAGACCACCGTGGCTGAGTGGATGCATGAACAGCTGGAGGCCCACATACAGGTCGCCGAGCAGGGCGAGCAGCTGCTGCCGTCGCTGCGCGAAGTCGGGAAGCTGCTCTGCGACGCGTTCGCGGACGGACACATCCTGTACACGTTCGGCAACGGCGGGAGCGCCGCAGACGCCCAGCACTTCACGGGCGAGATCATCGGGCACTACAAGCGCGACCGGCGGCCGCTCGGCGCCGTCACGCTGAGCACCGACCCCACCACGATGACCTGCATCGCCAACGACTACTCCTACGACGACGTCTTCTCCCGCCAGGTGCTGGGCCTCGCCCGCCCGGGCGACGTGGTCGCGGCCTTCACCACGAGCGGGCGGAGTGCGAACATCGTCTCAGCGCTCGAAGCGGCGAAGTTCGCCGGAGCCACGACGGTGCTGTTCGGTGGAGGCGACGGCGGCCCGGCGCGGGCGTTCGCCGACTACGCGCTGCTGAGTCCATCCACGACCACCCCGCGGATCCAGGAATTCCACACCTTCATGCTCCACGTGCTCTCTGAGATCGTGGATGCGTGGGCCGACGGCGACGAGGAGTACGCACTGTGACAACCCCGGACACCCGCGCCACGAGCTCCGGCAGCTCTCCCGTCGACACTCCGAGAGCCGGCGGGGAGACGCCGGAGAAGGTCGCGGTGGATGCGGCGCAGCACCCGCGGGAGAGCGTTCTCGGGCAGACGTCGGCGGACGCCGCCGCCCCCGTCGCCAACGCGCCCGCCGGGAGCCAGCCGCGCGACCTCCCGCCGGCGAAGCGGCCCACGGCGACTCCGCAGCGGACGCTCCACATGATCGGCAACGCCCACCTCGACCCGGTCTGGCTCTGGCCGTGGCAGGAGGGCTACCAGGAGGCGCGCGCCACGTTCTGGTCCGCCATCCAGCGGATGGAGGAGTACCCGGACTTCGTCTTCACCTGCGACCAGATCGTGCTGCTGAGCTGGGTGGAGGAGTCCGATCACGAGCTGTTCGAGCAGATCAGGCGCCGTGTCGCTGAGGGCCGCTGGGTCAATGTCGGCGGCTGGTGGGTGGAGCCGGACAACAACATGCCGATGGGCGAGAGCTTCGTCCGGCAGGGGCTGTACGGCCAGCGCTACCTGGAGTCGCGCTTCGGCATCCCTGCGACGGTCGGGATGAACGTCGACCCGTTCGGCCACAACGCGATGCTGCCGCAGATCCTCCGCGGGCAGGGCATGGACTCGTACACGTTCCTGCGCCCGGGCCCGCACGAGTCCGACTTCGGGCTGTCGCTGTTCTGGTGGGAGGCGCCCGACGGCTCCCGGGTGCTCGCCTACCGCATCCCGTTCGAGTACGGCAGCCCGGGCGGCTCCGTCGACGGCCAGACGGAGAAGTCGCTGGCGGCGCTCGACCGCAGCGTCGGCTTCGGTGAGAACGCGGCCGCGATGGTCTTCTACGGAGTGGGCAACCACGGCGGCGGGCCGACGATCGCCAACATCGAGTCCATCCACCGCTACGACCGGATGGGCTCCTTCGGAAGGATGACGATGTCCTCACCACGCGCCTATTTCGACGAGGTGCTCGGCCGCGGCGAGGCGTTCCTGGACGCGCTCCCGGTCCACCGCGACGACCTGCAGCACCACGCGCCCGGCTGCTACTCGTCGCACTCCGGGATCAAGGCCTGGCAGCGCCGCGCCCAGTTCGCCGTGCTGAACGCCGAACGCTGGGCGGCCGTCGTCGCCGCGAGCGACGGCGTCGAGTACCCGCGCGACCAGCTGGAGACGGCGTGGAAGCAGGTGCTGTTCAACCAGTTCCACGACATCCTCCCCGGCTCGGCGATCGAGCCGTCGTACGACGACGCGCGCGATCAGCTCGGGGAGGCCGTCGCCATCTCCAAGCGGATCGTAACCCGGGCGCACAACGTCATCGCCCGCCAGGTGCAGGTCGATCGCGAGGACGGGACGCAGCCGGTCATCGTCTTCAACCCGCACCCCTGGCCGGTGTCGGTGGATGTCGACTTCCAGTACGGCGGCCAGCGCGCCGGTGTGCACGTGGTCGACGAGAAGGGCGACGCGGTCGTCTTCCAGAACTCCCAGTCGACGGCGACGACGGACGACGTCTCGCGCGGCGCCGTGGTGTTCCGGGCGGACGTCCCGGCGCTCGGTTACCGCCTTTACCGGTTACGGCCGGGCGCCGGCCCCGGTGCCGCTTCGGGTGCGCTGACGGTCAGCGAGCACACGCTCGAGAACGACCACGTCCGCATCCGCATCGACCAGGCGACCGGCTGGATCTCGTCCTACCTGGACAAGGCCACCGGCGTGGATCTGATGGCCGGCATCGACGGCGCGCAGCACACCCAGGTCAACGACGATCCGACCGACACCTGGGGTCATCGCGTCATCTCCTACGCGTGGCCCGGCGCAACCATGGAGTTGAAGCGGATCGTCGTGCGCGAGACCGGGCCGCTGCGATCGCGGGTGCGGATCGAGCGCGGGTGGGGCGCATCCACCCTGGTGGAGGAGCTCATCCTGGATCACGACTCGCCCGTCCTGCGCGTCGATGTGACGCTGGACTGGCGGGAGCAGGCGCACCTGCTGAAGCTGCGCTTCCCCACCGTGCTGGAGGACCCGACCGCCACGTACGAGATCCCGTTCGGGCACCTGGAGCGTCCCGTGGACGGCGCGGAGGAGCCGGCGCAGTCGTGGGTCGACCTCACGGGGACGGTCGCCGGGACGGCGGCGGGCCTGACCGTGGTCACGACGAACAAGCACGCGTACGACGTGTCGCCCGGGTCCGACGAGAACGGCCGGCAGCCGAGCATCGGCGTCACGGCGGTGCGCAGCCCGGTCTACTCGTGGCACGACCCGCGCCTGCTCGACCCGGACGGGATCTACTCGTTCCAGGATCAGGGCATCCAGCGCTTCCGCTACGAGCTCGTCCCGCACGGCGGCGACTGGCGCACGGCCGATCCGATCCGCCGTGCGCTCCTCCTCGGCAATCCGGTGCGAGCCATGCAGGAGTCGTTCCACGACGGGGCGCTGCCTCCGGTGAACTCGTTCGCGAGCGACGGCGGCTCCGCGGTCATGGTCACCGCGCTGAAGGGCACGGAGGATGCGACCCCTGCACCCGGCGGGGCGGACGTGGTCGTGCGCGCCGTGGAGACGCGCGGAGAAGGCGGACGATCCCGCATCGAGCTGCCCCTCCTCGGACGCACGATCGAGGAGGACTTCGGTCCGTCCCAGCTGCGGACGTTCGTGGTGCCGGCCGACCCGGCCGAGCCGGTGCGCGAGGTCGACCTGATCGAGCGCCCCCTCTCGTGAGTGCGCATCCCGCGATCCGCGTCACCGTCGTCCCCAGCACACTTCCCCATACCGTCCCGACCCGCGTCGGCGCGTTCGAGGTGCAGGAGGAGTGGGAGCAGGCGGAGATCGGATGGACGCTGCGGCTGCGTGTCTCCTCTGGCGGCGGCGAGGCCGTGGACGCGTCGGTGCTCGTCGAAGCCGTTGTGGCTAACGCGGACGATCCGTGGTGGCTCATCCCCGGCGCGTTCTACGGCGAGAACCGGCCGGCCGAGAACACGCGCGCGTTCCCGCGCTTCGAGATCGGCGCCGACTCCCCCGAGCAGCACGCGGCACTCGTCAGCGACGCCTGGGAGTTCCGCGCCGACCGGGCCGCCACGCCGGCCGTGTTCGCGTGGGCGGGTGCGGGACGCGGCGGCCTCGCGCTCGCCGCGGCCGAGACGTCACCCCTCGGGCTCACGGGCCTCGGTCTCGCGCACGACGCGGCCAGCGGCGACGCCACCCTGAGCATCCGCTTCCCCTACCGGGAGTACCCCATCACGTACTACGGCGACGCTCGTCCCCGGCCGGCCGACACCGCGACGCACCGCTTCGAGCCCGATGAGGTCGTCGAGCTCGAACTGCGCGTGTTCGAGCTGGACCCGTCCCGCCACGCCTATGCGCCCATCCTGCGCGCCCTGCACGCCGAGTCGGAACCGACCGCGCCCCTCGACCCCTGGGTGGATGTGGCCACCGCAGCAGACCTCACGGCCGACGGGCTGCTGACCTGGCACTACGACCCCGATCCCGGCGTCCTGCTCGAGACCATCGGCTTCGACCGCGAGGTGAGCGGCCGCGACGGCCTCACGGTCGACCGGCAGGCGATGCATGTCGGCTGGGTCAGCGGCATCCCCTGGGCGTACGCCCTGCTGGCTCACGGTCTGCGCACCGCGCGCGCCCAAGAGGTGGAGGCGGCACGTCGCGTCATCGACTTCATCACCGAGTCCCTCTCGCCCTCGGGCACCTTCTGGGGCGTCTGGTACCGCGACCACGGCTGGACGCAGAGCTGGACCGAGCTGAAGCGCGGCCTGCACTCGCGGACCCTCGCCGAGGCGACGCTGTTCCTGGTGCGCGCGCAGGAGCTGACCCCGCACGACCAGTGGGAGCACGCCATCCAATCGAACCTCGACGCGGTGGTGGGACGCCAGCGCGGCGATGGCAATCTCGGCTCGGTGCATCACGCGGAGACCGGTGAGGTGCTGTCGTGGTCGGGCGCGTCCGGGCTCACCTGGATCGCGGCACTCGTGGAGGCCGCCGGCCGCTCCGGCCGCTACCTCCCGGCCGCTCTCGCCGCAGGCCGTTACTACGAGCAGTTCGTCGACCGGGAGTTCCTCCACGGCGCCCCGGAGGACGTCGATCTCGCGCCGACCTCCGAAGACGGTTACGCCGCGGTCATGGCCTATGTCGCCCTCCACCGCGCGACCGACGACCCGCACTGGCTGGACGTCGCCCGGCGCGCCGCCGATTGGATGCTGACCTTCCGCTACAGCTACGATGTCTCGTTCCCCGAGCACACGCTCCTGGGCGCGTACGGCTTCCGTTCCCGCGGCGCCGACAACGCGTCGCCATCGAACCAGCACCTCCACGCGTACGGACTCGTCTGCACGGCCGAACTGCGCGAGCTCTCGGCCGCCCTCGGCGACCCCCACTATGCCGAGCGCGCCGACGAGACCCTCGCCTGCTTCCGGCAGTTCATCGCCCGCGAGGACGGCGACTTCAACGCCTACCGCGGAATGGTCAGCGAGCGGTACTACCAGACGGAGTGCTTCCAGCCGAAGGGGATGCTGCTGACGCTCTCGCACGCCTGGAGCGTCGGCGTCACCCTGCTCGCCTGCGAGCAGACCCTGGCGGACTGACCGGTCGCGTCGCCGTCCGGACGTGGGCGCGCGCGTCCGGTCGGGCTCAGCCGTCCTTGCGCAGCTGCAGCAGCAGCTCCGGCGCGCGCCCATCCAGTACGCGACCCCCGAGCCGCACTCCCAGCACCAGGAACACCGCGCCCAGCACCACTCCGACCGCAAGCCCGAGCCAGCCCCACACCGCCTCGCGGGTGACCAGTGAGACGACCAGCAGCACGATCTCGGGCAGGCACAGCAGCGCGATGACGCCCCAGGCCGCGAAGGTCGGGCCGAGCAGCGAGATGTTCGCACCCGGACGTGACCGGAACGGGTTGTCGCCCGGCTCGGGCACGGGGAACACGAATCGCGCAGAGGTCACCGAGCACACGGCGACGCCGCTCAGCAGGATCCCGAAGGAGAGCCCGAGCAGTCCGGGCGCCGGAAGCCAGTCGTCCCTGACGGCCGCGGCCCCGACACCGATGAGCACGACCGCCGGCACCGCGAAGATCAGCAGGGCCGACGCGCGTCCCCAGCGATCGGCCCGGCCCGGGACGGCCTTCGAGACGTGGAGGGCGAACGCCGTCGAGTCGAACGAGACGTCGGCGATCATCCCGATCCCGAGAGCGAAGGCGACGACCGGCCCCGCCGCGAACAGGTATCCGGTCGAATGGTTGAGGCTGGAGTAGAACCACATGACCGCGGGCAGCAGCGGCACGACGAGCAGCTGACGGAGGTAGCGCGGGTCGCGGAACCAGTACGTCAGGCAGCGGGCGGCGATCGCGCCGGCCGGCGTGCCCGGCAGCACGCCGAACAGCCCGGACTTTCCCGGAGCCCGGACCCGGGAGGAGGCGCGTGCCGGAGTGACGAGCGAGCGGGCGAGGCCCCAGCGCCACACCATCCACAGCAGGGCGAAGGTCGCGAGAGCGATCAGCAGCCGGAGGGCAGCGCCCGTGACGTCGCCGACGGCGACCGCGCCGGGAACGGCCCACGCGGCGCCGAGCGGCGACCAGCCGAGGCCCGCCGCCACGCCGGGCAGCGCATCCGCCGAGGACCGCAGACCCCGCGTGATGCCGATGACGATCGGCCCGGCGAGGATGAGCGGGATGAGGATGAGCAGCCCGCTCGCCTCCCGGAAGCGCCGGCCCGACGCGAGACCGCTCGCAACGGAGGTCACGGCGCGCGAGACGACGATGCAGGTCGCGGCACCGAGCACGCCCGTCACCACCGCGATCAGCGCCACACCGGGGGACCGCAGCCACGGCAGGGCCGTTCCGATCCCGGCGATGGTGGTGGCGGCGCCGGCGACGCCGACCGCCCCGCTCAGCAGCATCCCGAGCATGAGCGGACGCAGCGGGATCGGGTACACGGCGAGGTGCGCGGCGTCCAGCGTCTGCTCGACGCCCGACAGCAGCAGCGGGAACACGGCCCAGCCGAGCACGGCGGCCGACCCGCCGAGCACGACGACGGTGGTGGCGACCTGGGCCGCCGCGAGGGAGAGCGCCAGCAGCCCGCCGAGCACGACGAGCAGCCCGATCGATCCGTACAGCGCGCCGATGATGACGGCAACCAGCTGGCTGGTGCTGCGACGGAACGAGTTGCGGAGGACGAGGAGCCGCAGTTTTACGAGTGTCGCAACCACTCCGGCCCCTCCCCGACCCGGCGGCCGCCCACGAGCTCTACGAAGCGGTCCTCCAGCGTCGATCCGGCGCGCACCTCATCCACCGATCCGGCGACGAGGACGCGGCCGGCCGAGATGACGGCGACGTGATCGCACATCCGCTCGACCAGGTCCATCACGTGCGACGAGACCACCACTGTCCCGCCGCCGTCGACATACGAGCGGAGGATGTCGCGGATGTTCGCCGCCGACACCGGGTCGACCGACTCGAACGGCTCGTCGAGCACCAGGACGCGCGGCGCGTGCACCATCGCGGTGGCCAGCGCGATCTTCTTGGTCATACCGGCCGAGTAGTCGACGACCAGCGTGCCGCCGGCGGACTCGAGGTCGAGCAGCTGAAGCAGGTCGTGAGTGCGCTGCTGCGCCGTCGGCCGGTCCATCCCGCTCAGCAGCCCCGCATACTCGACGAGCTGCTGGCCCGTGAGCCGGTCGAACAGGCGGACGCCCTCCGAGAGCACGCCGACCATCGCCTTGGCGACGAGCGGCTGCCGCCACATGTCGACACCGTGGATGTGGACCTCGCCGGCGTCGGGCCGCAGCAGCCCGGTGGCCATGCTGAGCGTCGTCGTCTTGCCGGCGCCGTTCGGGCCGACCAGGCCGTAGAAGCTGCCTGACGGCACATCCAGGTCTATGCCGTTCACGGCATACTTCTCGCCGAACCGCTTGTGCAGCCCCCGGACCCTGATCGCCAGGCCGTCGTCCCCCGTCATGCGCGCCCTCCCCGTTCGTCCGCTGTGGTCGAACCCCGTCGGCCAGCCTAGCGACGACCGCTGAACCGTGGGGAAGTCCGATGAACCGTGAGGAGGTCCGGGCTCATCGGCCGGGTCGACCCGACGGACCCGCGTACGCACGCGCCTGGAGCGGGAGTGCCAGATCCGCGCCGTACTGGGCGGTCGCCTCGCGCAGTGCGGTCGCCGACGCCGGCCGGAACCGGTAGTGCAGCGTCCCGGTGAACTCCTGCCGCGCCTGGAAGTTCGTGAAGTGCAGGTTGTTCATCACCCAGCTGTTCAGGTGCCCGGCGGGCGCCTTCAGGGTCCGGGCCCACTCGCCGGTGTGGAACCCGCCCAGCTGGACGAGTGGAGCATCCACCGTGCCCCAGAGGATCGCCGCGGAGCCGTCAGCGCTCCGGACGCCGATCGCATGCTGGATCGAGTACCAGTCCTTCGAGGTGTCGGGGAGCTGTTCCCGGTCGGCCGCGAATACGGCTCCCGCGGTCTCGAGGAGGAACTCCGGCTCGGCCACGGCGAACGGGAAGGCGACAAAGACGCTCTCCGGCCCGAACCGCTCCGGTTTGGCGATGCGGACGGCCAGGTCGATGTCGTCGAGGTCCCGGAACAGGGTCAGCGTGTGCGTCGCCGTCAGCTCACCCGGCAGGACGCTCGACCAGTGGATGCGCGCATAGGCATCGGTCCGGACGACCAGCCGCGCCCCCCACCAAGCAGCCTGGGCCCCCTCCCAATACCGGCCCGGGGATAAGGGGGTGTACTTCATAGGGTCGGACAAGATAGCCTTAGACCCGCCGGCCGCGGGG
>JBQCCO010000165.1:0-4253 GCA_051962155.1 Leifsonia sp.
CGTCGCCGCCGGCCTCCCCGCGGAGCTCGATGGCCTTGAGGCCGCTCTCGCGGCGATGCCGGTCGAGGGCGGCGGCGAACGCGTCCGCCGCGGCGGCGTCGACGGCCAGCGGCGCGCAGCTGTCGGTGAACGGAACCGAGACCCATCGACGACCGCGGAGGCGCCCGCCGACGTGGAGTCCGGGGCTGGCGGCCCGGATGCTCCCCTCCTCGTCGCGAAGGCAGAACACGCTCGGGGCGAAGCCGTAGGCGCTCGCGATGACCGCGATCCATGACGGCAGGTGAAACGGCGTCGCCTCCTCGTGCCGCGCCACGAACGCGGCGTAGTCCTCGTCGTCGACGTCGATCTCGGCGAGCCGAAAGGGCACGCCCCCCGCATGCATCGGCGGCCATGGTAATCCGGCGGGGTCGCCGCTCGTAACACGGTGCGCATGGCGTCTTCGCATCCCTGGTTCACCCGTGACGTGGAGGCCGGCCGCCGGCGGCACCGCGCCCTCGACCGAGAAGGGCCGCACCGCGTCCGAGGGACAACGGTGCGCGTCGCGGCGGCGCAGCAGCGGCGATCGCGCCGGCCGCACGTGACGATGCTGCTCGAGAACGACCTGTATCCGGAGGACGTTCGCGTTCGCGACGAGGCCGACAGCCTGGTCGCAGCCGGCTACGACGTGCGGGTGATCGCTCCCCGGGGACCGGGACAGGCCCGCAGAGCGCGGATCGACCAGGTGACGGTCGAGCGCTACTGGCTGCCGATGGCGAAGGGCGCCGGCGCGGCCGCATTGCTCGCCGAATACGCCGTCGCACACGTCCAGCTCCTGGTCCGCGGGCTCGGCTCATTGCTGCGCGATGCCGACTTTCTCCACTCGCACAACCCGCCGGACACGTTGTTCCCCCTGGCGCTCGTCGCGCGCGCCCTGCGCCGGCGATTCGTCTTCGACGAGCACGATCTGTTCCCGAGCCACTTCGAGCAGCGCTTCGGGCGCGGCCCGCTGTGGCGGATCGCCGACTTCTCGAACCGGATGATGATCCGCAACGCCGACATCGTCCTCGTGACCAACGGGACGCATCTGGCGGACGCCCGCCGCCGTCGTCCGCAGCCGCGCACGCAGCTCGTCCTCGTCCGCAACGGCCCGCGGAGGTCGGCGGTCGGAGACCGGCTGCCGGAGATCCGGCCCGGAGCGCTCACGGACCCGAACCTGCTGTACGTCGGTGCGCTCGAGCCGCAGGACGGCGTGGCCCAGCTGCCCGAGATCCTCGAGCGCCTCGTCGTCGACCACGGGCTCACGGGCGCTCGGATGACGATCGCCGGCGCGGGGAGCGAACTCGACGTCATCCGATCGGACTTCGCGTCCCGGCACCTGCTCGACCGCGTCCGGCTCCTCGGAAGGACGCCGCACCAGGACGTCCTTCGGCTCATCGCGAACGCGGACATCTGCGTCGACCCGGCGCCCGGCAACGCGTTCAACCACGGCACGACCATGGTCAAGATCAGCGAGTACCTCGCGTTCGGACGGCCGACGGTCTCGTATGCGCTGCGCGAGACCGAGAAGACCGCGGCCGGCGCCGTGTGTCTGGTTCCGTGCGACGACCAGGGCGCGTTCGTCCGGCGCGTTGCGGAGCTGGCGCGGTCGGAGGAAGCCCGGACCGAGCTTCATCGGCGTGCCATGTCCCGTGCCGACGCGCTGCTGTGGGAGCACCAGGCCGCGAACCTCATCGATGCGTACGACAACGTCGCACGCCGCGACGGTCTCAAGCCGGCTGGTCACGCCTAGCCCGGCGCGGATCCGATCGGAGCGATGTTCGCGGACGGGGCGCGCTGGCCGGCGGTCTCCTGGTCGACCAGGCTCTGCTGCACGACGTTGATGTGCGTCTGGGCGCGCATCGCGAGCTTGCGAAGCCGGAGCCGTCGGCCGATCACATCCATCGCCACGATCCGCGGACCGAGCAGGTCGAGCCGCATGCGCAATCTCCGCAGCTGCGCGCCCCGCAGGAGGATCTCGTGTCTGGAGCGACTGATGTCCGGAAGGGGATGACCGCTGCGCGCGTACCCCCGGGTCGCCATCAGACCCGCGGTGCGAGCCTCCACGAGCGTGACGTCGCGCGGCGCGAGCGCCGTCCTCCACTGCGCGACCAGCCGCGGGTCGGGCGGCGGATACTGCGGCGCATCGGCGCGGTACTCGAGCATCTCGCTCGAGTAGGCGACGCCGACGAACCGGCAGATGTCGGTGAGGACCGCCTCGGTGCGCAGGACCAGGTCCTCGTAGTGGATCTCGGTCCACTGCCCGCTCGTGAGCCGCGGGACGAGCGAGTCCCAGCAGCGCTCTGCCTGGATCCAGTATTCGGACCCCTGGTAGACGTTCCCGGCCCACCCCTTCTGCACCACCGAGCGGGACACGTCGCGCGGATCGCGTACGAGGTGGATGTATCGCGCGTCCGGCCAGATGAACCTGAGACGGTCGAAGTCGCGGTGCACCGTTGCGCCGACGCGGGGCTTGCCCCCGGAGGCGGCCTGCTTCTGGCGCAGGAAGTCGGTCACGAGCTGCCGGTAGTCGAGCGATCGGTCGATCGCGTAGTCCGCGGCGCGAACGGTGGCCAGCCACTCGAGGTAGGCGTCCACCCGCGGGAACGCGCCGGTGTCCGAGACCTTGCTGACCACGAAGTCGAACTCCTTCTCGAACGCGATCTCCGGATGGTGATCGAGCATCAGCCGGAGAAGCGTCGTGCCGGAGCGTTCCGATCCGACCAGGAACACCACGGGCCCGGCGGTCTCGAGGCGGCCGAGCGTCATGTCAGCGACCTCACGCGTCGCGCGGTGGCGAGGAGATCCGGGCGATTGAACACATAACTGAGGCCCAGGTAGGCGGCCAATGCGACGGCGGCCGTCGCGATCCCCGGTACGAGGCTGCTCGCCAGCGGCGTCTGCGCGGCATACGCCAACAGGGCCGACGCGACCGCCGCGGCGACCGGCACGATGATCATCCGTACGACGGCCAGGCCGGCACGATGGAGCGCGTGCGAGAACACCGTGGCCTCGGCCCACGAGGCGACCATCCACGCGATGCCGACAGCGGCAGTCCCGAGCGGGGGGAGGAGGACGAGGGTGACCCCGATCCAGACGATCCCGTTGATGATCGTCGCGACGAGCGGCGTCCTCACGCCCTGTTCGGCGTACAGGTAGCCGGCGGTGGCGACGGAGATCGGCCCGGAGATCACCAGGCCGGCGCTGGCCCACGGCAGGGGGGATGCCGCCGGCGCCCATCTCGCGCCGAACAGGGCGGGGACGACGAGGTGGGCCGACGCGGCGAGCGGCGCGAGCATCGCGCCCGAGAGAAGCGCCGTGACACGGGCGAAGCGCTCCACCGTGCGGCGGGTGTCCTCGCCGTGGGCCCGCAGCCGCGCCATGGTCGGGTACGACACGCGCCAGAGCGCGTGGAACACCCAGAACGGGACCTGCATCAGCCGGTACGCGACCGACCAGTAGCCGAGCACCTGCTCGCCGGCGACGGCGACGATCACGAGGTTGACCCCCTGCTCTCGTACGAGTCCCGCCAGTCCCACCGCCTGGAAGCCGACGCCGAAGGCCAGCATCGACCGCAGCGTGCCGTGTCCCGCCCGCGGCGTGACCAGCCCCAACGGCGATGCCGCCGTCATCAGCACCGACCCGGCGACGGCCCGGGCGATGGCAGCCGACGCCACACCCCACACGCCCCAGCCCGCGGCGACCATGGCGATCGCCCAGGCGTAGTAGGCGAGTGACTCCGCGAACTCGGCGGCCGCGATCGGCCGGTACTCGAGCGCTCGCTCCAGCGCGATCGCGTGCGGCGCCCGGAGCGCGAGCAGCGGCAGCGACCAGGCCATGAGCGCCGTGACGGCTCCGGTCGTCCCGGCCTCGAGGCCGATCACCGTCGCCGCGAGCGCGATCACGACCGCCAGCATGAGCTGGAGGGCGAGCAGCGCCCGGAGCTCGTCGACCGTCGGAGCGTCGCCCCTGCGGATCAGTGCGGCCCCGAGTCCGCCGTCGGCGAAGAAGTTCCCGATCGTGACGATGGTGGTTCCGAAGGCGACGATGCCGAGATCGGTCGGCGTGAGCTGGTGCGCCAATACGACCGTGCCGACGAACGCGACGACCTGCGCGCCGGCCGCCCGGATCGTCAGGAGGACGGCGCCGGCCGCCCCGCGGTCGCGGATCGTCGCGACGCTGTCGGCCGCGCGCGAGGCGTCGTCGCAGCAGTCCTCGGGGCTCCCCGGCGGGCGCAC
>JBQCCO010000166.1:0-5709 GCA_051962155.1 Leifsonia sp.
CTGACGAACACCGGAAGTCGCCCCGCGGGCATGAAAATGCCGAGGGGCGCTCGGTGCTAGGTGTGTGAGCGCCGCCTCGGCAGTGTCGTGCGCGCGGTTCAGGCGGGTCCGCGCGACGAGTGGTGAAGCGGGTGGTGCGTCAGGAGGCGCGACGGGCGCGCGCTGCGCGGCGCTTGAGGGCGCGACGCTCATCCTCCGAGAGCCCTCCCCACACGCCGGAGTCCTGACCGGTCTCGAGGGCGTATTGCAGGCAGATCTCGGACACGGTGCAGCGAGCACAGACCGCCTTGGCCTTGTCGATCTGGTCGACCGCAGGTCCGGTGTTGCCAACCGGGAAGAAGAGCTCGGGGTCCGCGGTGAGGCAGGCGGCTTTGTCGCGCCAATCCATGAAGATGTGCTCCTTGTTTACGGGGGTTCCTGACCGAGGGGTGGCCATAGAATGCAGGTAAGCAGTCGGGTTGCAGGGTGCTTAGATCCGTGGGGACTCAGACCTGCCCACGACCCTGTGAGCGTTAACTCGACCGTTGAATATGCTCCCATAGCGCCTATCCCGAATCAATAGTTTTGTATGGGATAACGCTGAGAACACGAGCCGGAAACTACAGGATGCTATAGTGCGCGACCCCCAGAACCTGCCTGCGGACCCTCACCCGACCGATTCGGAGCGACCGGCCCGACCGGCACTTCTCGTGGTGCTGACGGTGATCCTGGCGCTCGAGGCCGCCCTCGTCGTCGGCGTGGCCGCCTGGCTCCTGATCGAGCTCCTGACCCAGAAGCCGCAGTCGTACCCGTCTGCCGTGGCCATCGTCGTGCTGGTGTTCCTGGCCGCAGCCTGGCTGATCGCGACCGTCGTCGGCGTCGCCCGCCGGCGTCCCTGGGCCCGGGCGTCGGCCGTCACCATCCAGATCCTCCAGCTCGCGGTGGCGGTGGGATGCTTCCAGGGCTTGTACGCCCGGCCGGACCTCGGCTGGGCGCTGCTCGTACCGGCGCTGGTCGCGGGCGTCCTCGCCGTGTCGCCGGCCGTTGTGCGGGCATCGGCGCGCAATACGGAGTAACGGAGGCGACGCGCGGCGGGAACAAGCCGGAGACTCGGATGGTTATGACCGATATCGTGACTGAGACTTCGACAGCATCCACCCCCACCGCACCGATCCTCGCCTCGCCCAGCACCATCGTGCAGGCGCGCGCCGGCTGGGACGCCTGGCGTGAGGCCCGGATCCGCCGGGTGACCGCCCCCGCCGGCGACCTCGCGCTCATCGAGACCCGCTGGCTGGCGCCGGAGGACACCCTCACGCCGGAGGAGGCGCTGGCCGGACGGCCGGACACCGTGACGGCGACGGCACTCTCCCGGCGGAGCCTGGAGACGGGCGAGATCGAGCGCGGCATCCGGCTCTGGGACGCCCAGTCGCCCGCGATCCGCGCCTTCGAGACGATCAGCGTCTTCCCGTTCGATCCTCGCTGGGTCATCGAGGCCACTTTCACGCCGGTGAACGAGAGCCGCACGATCCCGTTCGAGCACATCCGCGACAACGGTCTCACGCGCGACCTGGTCGTTCCCGGTGATATCAGGTTCGAGCGCGACGGCGTCGAGTACGTTCTGAGCGCCTTCGACGATGACGGCACGCTGCTGCTCGTGTTCGGCGATCCGAGCAACGGCGCCGACGGGGAGGACGGCACCTACGCCTCCGGCCGGTTCCTGTTCGTGGAGCGGCTCTCCGCGGAGGACAGCGACCGCGTCATCCTCGACTTCAACCGCGCTTTCGTGCCGCCGTGCGGCTTCTCGGACCAGTACAACTGTCCGCTGCCCCCGCGCAACAACCGCTTCCCTGTGCCGGTCACGGCCGGCGAGAAGCGCGTCGTGCTCCGCCACGGCACAGCCCGCGCCAGCTCGCAGCACTGACCCACCGCTTCGGCGGCTCGACGCATCCACCCCCACAGCACTGGAGAACCACCGTGAGAAAAACGTCCATCCTCGCGACCGTCGCGATCGGTCTCGCCTCGGCCCTGGCACTCGCCGGCTGCGCCGGCGCCTCGTCGTCCGCGGGCGGGAGCGGGGCGACCATCGCCATCGGCTCGCTGTACGAACCGGTCAACCTGGACAACACCGCGGGCGGCGGCCAGGGCGTCACCGAGGCGCTGAACGGCAACGTCTACGAGGGCCTGTTCAAGCTGACCGACGACGGCAAGGTCGAGCAGCTGCTCGCCACCAAGTACACGACCAGCGCGGATGGGCTGACCTACACGTTCACGCTGCGTGACGGCGTGAAGTTCCACTCCGGCGCAGCGCTGACGAGCGCGGACGTCAAGCGCAGCATCGAGCGGGTGACGGCCGCGGACTCGCAGTCGGCCCGGAAGTCGCAGCTGGACGTCATCTCGAAGATCGACACTCCCGACACGAAGACCGTCACCATCAGCCTGAAGTCGCGCTCGATCTCCCTCCCGTACAACCTCAGCTACGTCTGGATCTATGGGCCCGGCACTTCGAACTACAAGACCGCGGAAGACGGCACCGGCCCGTACACGCTCGGCTCGTGGAAGCGCGGCAGCTCGCTCAGCCTGAAGCGCTGGAGCGGCTACTGGGGCCACCAGGCCACGAACAAGGGCGTGGAGTTCGACTACTTCACCGACGCCTCCGCCCTGTCGAACGCGTTGAAGACCAAGCAGGTCGACATCGTGACCAGCATCCAGAGCCCGGATGCCCTGAGCGGCTTCACGAACGACAAGAACTACACGATCTCCAACGGGAAGTCGACGACCAAAGAGCTGCTCGCCTTCAACGACAAGGTCGCTCCGTTCAACAAGGCCGAGGTCCGCAAGGCGATCTACTCGGCGATCGACCGCAAGAAGCTCCTGAACTCGATCTGGGGCGACTACGGCACCCTCATCGGTTCCATGGTCCCGCCGAGCGACCCCTGGTACGAGGACCTGACGAAGGTGAACCCGTACGACGTGAACCTGGCCAAGAAGGAGCTGGCCGAGGCGGGTTTCGCGAACGGGTTCAGCTTCACGCTCGACACCCCGACGTACGACCCCCACCCGGCGGTGGCGGAGTTCCTGAAGAGCGAGCTGGCGAAGGTCGGCGTGACGGTGAACATCAACTCCATCTCGGCCGACGAGTGGTACACGAAGGTGTTCAAGAACCACGACTTCACCGCCACCCTGCAAGAGCATGTGAACGACCGCGACGTGGTCTGGTACGGCAACCCGGGCTTCTACTGGGGCTACGACAACCCGCAGGTGACCCAGTGGGTGAATGAGGCCGAGCAGGCGAGGACAACGGCCGAGCAGACCGCCAAGCTCAAGCTCGTCAACGAGCAGATCGCGAAGGATGCGGCCAGCGCCTGGCTCTACCTCTACCCGCAGATCGTCGTGGCGGACAGCCACGTCAGCGGATATCCGGTCAACGGCCTGAACTCGCAGTTCTTCGCCTACGACATCGTCAAGAAGTAGCGGTTCTCCCCAGGACGCGCACTTTCCACACCCGGGTGCTCGGGGAGCCGGGCGGCTTCCCGAGCATCTACGCTGAATGACCATGGCCACCTACCTTCTGCGTCGCACCGCGTTCCTCGTGGTGTCGCTGCTGCTTGCCATGGTGGTGCTGTTCTTCCTGCTGCGGGTCCTCCCGGGAGACCCGTCAAACGCGCTCCTCTCGGTCGGGGCGACGAAGGAGCAGATCGCGGCGGCGCAACGGCAGGTCGGCAGCGACCAGCCGCTGCTGGCGCAGTTCTTCTCCTGGTTCGGGAGTCTCCTGACGCTCGATCTGGGGCAGTCCTTCATCAGCTCCCTGCCGGTGGGTCCGGAGATCGCGGCACGACTCGCGGTGACGGTTCCGCTCACGTTGCTCTCGTTCGTCCTGGCGCTTGCGCTCGCGCTGCCGATCGGGTTCGTGGCGGCGTGGAAGGCCGATCGCTGGTACGGGGTCGCGCTGTCCGCGTTCTCGCAGCTCGGGATCGCCGTCCCGGTGTTCTGGGTCGGCATCCTGCTGGTGGATGTGTTCGCGATCACGCTGGGCTGGTTCCCGTCCGGCGGGTTCCCGCGCGACGACTGGGCGGATCCGTCTGCCGCCCTCGGCTCGCTGGCGTTGCCGATCATCACGATCGCGCTCGTGATGAGTGCCTCGATCGCCCGGTATGTGCGGAGTGCGACACTGGATGTGATCGGCAGCGACTACCTGCGGAACTCGAGGGCACTCGGCTCCGGCTTCGGCCGGGCGATGTGGAGGCATGGCCTGCGCAACGGCGCGGTGCCGGTCATCTCCGTGCTCGGCATCGAATTGGCGACCACCTTCCTCGGAGCCGTCGTGGTGGAGAGCGTCTTCACCCTCCCCGGGCTCGGGAGCATGCTCCTCAAAGCCATCCAGCAGCACGACTACCCGAACATCCAGGGCATCCTGTTCGTCTCGACCCTGTTGGTGCTGATCGTCGGCTTCATCGCCGACATCGCTCAGCGGCTCGTCGATCCGCGGCTCCGCCGCAGCATCTCGGGCAACGCATGAGCGCGATCGTGGAGCAGGCGATCGAGGCCCCGTCGCCCGAACCGGCCGGCGCCGCCCGCAGGCGCGCGCGGCGCTCCGTCGCGCTCGGGGTGGGGCTGGCCCTCGTCGGTGTCGTGGTGCTGGTCGCGGTCGTCTCCTTCTTCTGGCTGCCGTACGCGCAGTCGGACACCTCCGGCACGCGGCTCGAGCAGCCGAGCGCGGCACATTGGCTGGGAACGGACCGGTTCGGCCGCGACCTCACCACGCAACTCATGATCGGTGCCCGGATCGCGCTGGGGGTCGGGATCGGGGCCGTCGTCATCGGCGCGATCGTCGGGATCGCGCTGGGGCTCCTGGCCGCCTTCGCGACGAAGTGGCTGGACGACACCCTCTCGGCCGTCCTCGACATCCTGATCGCGTTCCCGACGCTGCTGCTGGCGATGCTGATCGTCGCGGCGCAGGGGGCGTCGCTCGGGACCGCCATCATCGCGATCGGACTGGCCATGTCGGCTGTGGTCGCCCGGCTGACACGCGTCCTCGCCAAACGGGTTCTCGCGCAGCAGTACGTGACAGCCGCGCGGACCTCGGGCACCTCGTGGCCGGGGATCATCGTCCGGCACATCCTGCCGAACATCTGGCCGACCCTGAGCGTGAACCTGGCGCTGCAGTTCGGCGTCGCGGTGCTGGCCGAGGCGAGCCTGTCGTACCTCGGGCTCGGCGCCCCACCCCCGAATGCATCATGGGGACGGTTGCTGCAGGAGGCGCAGGGGACGGTGTCGACGGCACCGGCAGGGGCCATCGCGCCGGGTGTCGCGCTGGTCGTGCTCGTGATCGGCGTCAATCTCGTCGCGGACGGGCTGCGGGATGTGGCGGATCCGACCCGGAGGAGGTCCCGATGAGCACGGAAGCCGCGTCTCAGGCGCATGTGGTGGACGTGGACGGCCTTTCGGTCTCCGGCGGGGACGCCACGCCGCTGGTGCGAGACATCTACTTCCGTCTGGCGCCGGGGGAGCGTCTCGCCCTGATCGGCGAATCCGGCTCCGGCAAGTCGCTCACCTCGTTCGCGCTGACCGGCTTGCTGCCGGCCGGGCTGACGTCGTCCGGGAGCGTCCTGCTGGACGGCGTCCAGGTGGTCGGCGCCCGCGAGCGCGACCTGGTCCCGCTGCGCGGCCGTATCGCCTCCACGGTCTTCCAGGAGCCCCTGACCGCGCTCGATCCCCTGATGCGGCTCGGCG
>JBQCCO010000167.1:0-8851 GCA_051962155.1 Leifsonia sp.
CTCAACCCCGCGTATCACCTCCACCTACATTTCGGTGGCCGGTTTCTCTATCACGAGCTCGAGGGTGTCGCCGCGGTCGGCGTCGAGGCCGGGGCGGGCGTAGCCGGATTCGTGCAGCAGCTCCTCGACGCGGCGCCGCGTCTCCGGCGACACGCCGGGACGCCCGTTCAGCACCTTGGACACCGTCGACAGCGACACGGAGGCCTCGCGGGCGATGGCGTCGAGGGTCGGACGGGTGGACGGGGCCATGGAGACACTGTCGCACACGCATCGGCACCGCCCGGCGTCACGAAGGAGCAGCCCACCGCATCCGCTGTGCCAGAATGCTGCGATGCCGCTCACCGACCTCACCCACGCCGAACTGCTGACCTTCCGCCCGGAGGTGGACGAGCCCGCCGACTTCGATGCGTTCTGGGAGCGGACCATCGCCGAGGCGCGAGCCGCGGGCGGCGTCCCGGAGCTGACCCCGGCCGACTCCGCCGTCACGCAGCTGATCATCGACGACCTCGTGTTCCCCGGCTTCGGCGGCGAGCCGGTGCGCGCGTGGGTGTCCCGCCCGCTGCATGCGGAGGGGCCGCTCCCGGCGGTCGTCCAGTTCCAGGGCTACGGCGGCGGCCGGGGCCTGGCCGGCGAGAACGTCGCGTGGGCACTGGCCGGCTACGTGCACGTGTTCGTGGACACCCGCGGACAGGGCAGTGCGTGGGGCACCGGCGGGGACACGCCGGACCCCCACGGTTCGGGACCGGCGGCTCCCGGGGTCATGACCCGCGGCATCCACTCGCCGGACGCGTATTACTACCGGCGCGTGTTCACGGATGCGGTCCGCGCCGTAGACGCGACCCGGGGGCTTCCCTTCGTGGACGCCGAACGGATCGCGGTCGCCGGCGGCAGTCAGGGCGGCGGGATCGCGCTGGCCGCCGGCGCCCTCGCGGGATGCGTCTCTGCGGTGATGCCCGACGTCGCCTTCCTGTGCGCCTACCGTCGTGGCGCGGAGATCGCCATCGGCGGGCCGTACCTGGAGCTCGCGACGTACCTCTCCGTGCACCGGGATGCGGTGGCGGACGTGTTCGGGACGCTGTCGTACTTCGACGGGGTCAACTTCGCCCGCCGCATCCACGCGCCCTCGCTGTTCTCGGTCGCGCTGATGGACACGGTGGTCCCGCCCTCGACGACCTTCGCGGCGTACAACCACCTGGCCGCCGAGGATCGCGCGATCGAGGTCTACCCGTTCAACGACCACGAGGGCGGCGGCGGCGCCCAGTGGCGCATCCAGGCCGCCTGGCTCGCGGAGCGCTTCGCCCGCTGACCCCCGCAACATTCGTGACGAATCTCTGAAGCCGAGAACGGCGTAGGGCACTGGTCAGGGTCAGGGCGCCGGCGATGCCGCCGCTGAGGGCGGCGCGGTGGTGGCCCGCCGAACGAGGCGAGTCGGGAGCCGGAGGTGGATGCGCTCCGGCGTCTCCCCCGCCATCAGCGCGAGCACCAGATCGGCCGCCGCAGCGCCGAGGCTCTGCATCGGCTGACGCACCGTGGTCAGCGGCGGCGTGAACTGCGACGCCTCCGGGATGTCGTCGAAGCCGATCACCGACAGGTCGCGTGGTACGTCCATCCCGAGCTCCGCCGCGACCTCGATGACTGCGATCGCGGAGATGTCGTTGGCGGCGAACACCGCGGTCGGCCGGTCGGGCCGGGAGAGCAGCGGCAGCGCGACCTCCCGCACGGTGTCGTGCTCGTAGCGGCCCACGGCGACGAGCGACGGGTCGAACGGGATGCCGGCCTCGCTCAGCGCCCGCCGGTACCCCGCATCGCGGAGGTTCGACGAGCGCAGGTCCGGCCGCCCGGCGACGAACGCGATCCTCCGATGCCCCAGCCCGATCAGGTAGGCCGTCGCGTTGCGCGCGCCGCCGAAGCTGTCCGACTCCACCGTGGGGACGTCCGCACGGCCGGTGTGGGGGTCGATGGCGACGAGCGGGACGTCGGCGTTCGCGTTCACGACCGTGGGCGTCACCATGATGACCCCGTCGATGAGCGTGCCGCTGAGCCGGCTGAGCGAGCGTCGCTCCCACCCTTCGCTCGACGGCTGTCGCGATCCGCTGTACGCGAGCAGGTCGTACTGGGAGTCACGGAGCGCAGTACCGACGCCTTTGAGGATCTCTGCGGAGAACGGCTCGAAGTCGGCGACGAGCACTCCGATGACCCCGGTTCGCCGCGATCGCATGCTGCTGGCGACGAGGCTCGACTCGTAACCGAGCTCCTGGACGACCCGCAGTACACGCTCCACAGTCTCCACCGCAACGCCATAGCGGCCATTGACCGCTTTCGAGACGGTGGCGACGGAAACCCCTGCGGCTTCGGCCACATCATTGATCGTCGGGCGTCGGGACATGGCGGCAAGCATAGCGTGGAAAAGGTTTTCGAAAACGTTTGACACCGGCGTTGGCGCTTGGCACACTTCCGAAGTCCCCAACTCAACGAAGAGACAGGTTGGAATCACATGAAAGGCATCAAGCTCCTCACCGGAGCCGCCGTCGTGATGGCCGGCACGCTCGCGCTCAGCGCGTGCAGTGGCGCCTCCGACACCTCCAGCAGCAACGGCAAGGTCACGATGACCCTCTGGCAGAACTCCACCACCGGCCCCGGCCAGGAGTTCTGGAAGAACGCCGCCGCCGCCTTCGAGAAGGCGAACCCGAAGGTCACGATCAAGGTCCAGTCGATCCAGAACGAGGACCTGGACGGCAAGCTCCAGACGGCGCTCAACTCGGGCGACGCACCGGACATCTTCCTGCAGCGAGGCGGCGGGAAGATGGCGGCGATGGTCAACGCCGGACAGGTCATGGACATCACCGGGAAGGTGTCGTCCGAGACCAAGAAGAACATCTCCAGCGGCTCCTTCAAGGCCGAGACCTACCAGGACAAGGTGTGGGCCATGCCCATCGCCGTGCTCCCGGGCGGCCTGTTCTACAGCCAGGATCTGTTCAAGGCCGCCGGCATCGGCGACGCCCCGAAGACGATCGACGACCTCAACGCCGACGTCACCAAGCTGAAGGCCACCGGCGTCTCCCCGATCGCCCTCGGCGCGAAGGACGCCTGGCCCGCCGCCCACTGGTTCTACTGGTTCGCCCTCCGCGAGTGCGCCGGGTCGACCATGGAGAAGACGGCGGACTCCAAGTCGTTCAGCGATGGATGCTGGCTGAAGGCGGCGCAGGACCTCCAGGAGTTCGCTGCGACCAAGCCGTTCAACGACGGCTTCCTCACCACCACCGCTCAGCAGGGCGCCGGCAGCTCGGCCGGTCTCATCGCCAACCACAAGGCGGCGATGGAGCTCATGGGCGCGTGGGACCCGGGAGTGATCGCATCGCTGACGCCGGACCAGAAGCCGCTGCCCGACCTGGGCTTCTACCCCTTCCCCGAGGTCTCGGGCGGCAAGGGTGAGCCCGGCGCGATCATGGGTGGCGTCGACGGCTACTCGTGCTCGGTCAAGGCACCGAAGGAGTGCGTCGACTTCCTGAACTTCGTGGCCACGACGCCGCAGCAGGAGGCCTACTACAAGGCCTTCAACGCTCCGCCGGTGAACACGGAGGCGCAGAAGATCGTCACCGAGCCGTATCTGAAGGATGTGCTGAAGGCCTACAACGCCGCCCCGTACGTCTCGCAGTGGCTCGATACCGTCCTCGGCCAGAACATCGGCAACGCCCTCAACGTGGCCGTCGTCGACATGCTGGCGGGCAAGAGCACCCCGCAGCAGATGATCCAGGCTGCGAACGACGCCGCGAAGAAGGGCTGAGGTCCCAGCCCGTGAGCAACACCCGCGAGAACACCTCCGCCGGCGTCCTGCCGCAGCCGGAGCTCGCGCAGCACGACGGGGGCGGCGCGCCGGCGTCGCCCCCGTCGCCGCCGCGCAGCCCCCGGACCGGTGCCGGCAGCAGCCGCGCGGCCCGCAGGGGTCGCACCGGCTGGGCCATGCGCCTGGAGATCGCGCTGCTGGCGGGACCGGCTGCGATCGTCTTCCTGGCGTTCGTGATCGTGCCCGTGGCGATCGCCGCCTACTACGGCTTCTTCCGCTGGCAGGGCTACGGGCCGGCGACCGACTTCGTCGGGCTGCAGAACTACCTCACAATCCTCGAGGACTCCGCCTTCCAGCAGGCGCTGCTGCACAACGGCCTCATCGTCATCGGCTCGCTGGTGCTGCAGGGGCCGGCGGCCATCCTGCTGGCACTGCTGCTCAACCGCAAGATGCGCGGACAGTCGCTGATCCGCGTCCTCATCTTCGTGCCCTACGTCATCGCCGAGGTGGTCGTCGGAACCGGCTGGAGTCTGATGCTCGCCACCAACGGCGCGCTCAACGGACTCCTGAAGGACCTCGGTCTCGGCGCACTGGCGCACGACTGGCTGTCGGATCCGGGCCTCGCGATCTGGACGCTGCTCGCGATCCTGACCTGGAAGTACGTCGGCTTCGCCGTCATCCTCTTCCTCGCCGGGCTCCAGGGCATCCCCGAGGAACTGTACGAAGCGGCTGCGCTCGACGGCGCGTCGTACTGGCAGATCCAGCGGCGGATCGCCCTGCCGCTGCTCGGGCCGACGCTTCGGATCTGGGCGTTCCTGTCGATCATCGGCGCGTTGCAGCTGTTCGACCTCGTCTACATCATCTGGGGCCAGTACGTCGCCTCGACCGCCGGCACCTCGACCATGGCGACCTACATGGTGGCCAACGGCCGCAACGCCGGCAACTTCGGCTACGGAAACGCCGTCGCCGTCGTGATCTTCCTGATCTCCCTGATCGTCGCCCTGTTCTATCAGCGGTTCGTGCTCCGGCGCGACACCGAGGGCGCGATCACGGGTGACAGGCGCACCGGAAGGAAGAAGCGATGACCGCGTTCACCGCCATCCCGGACGCCCCGGACGTCGTCGGCGCTCCCGGAACGCCCGGCCGCATCAAGGCCAAGCGACTCCCCTGGGGCTCGCCGGCCGTCTACTTCGTCGCGCTCGTCGTGATCGCGCTCATGCTGGCGCCCATCGCGTACATCGTGTTCGGCGGTTTCCGCACCAACTCGCAGATCACCGTCGATCCTGCCGGGCTGCCCAATCCGTGGAACGCAGCCAACTACCTCGGCGTGCTGACCGGTGGGGTGTTCTGGCAGGAGGTGCTCAACTCCACGATCGTCGCCGTCGTGACGACCGTCGGCGTCATCCTCCTCGGGTTGATGGCGAGCTACGTGCTGGCCCGCTACCGGTTCCGCGGACGCGGCGCTCTGTATGCGCTGTTCGCCGCCGGGCTGATGTTCCCCATCACGGTCGCCATCACGCCGCTCTACATCGTGGTGCGGAGCATCGGGCTGATGAACTCGCTCGGGGGCGTCATCCTGCCGCAGATCGCCTTCGCGCTGCCGACGACGATCATCATCCTGGTGCCGTTCCTGCGGGCCATCCCGGACGAGATCCAGGAGGCGGCCTTCATCGACGGCTGCAGCCGGATCGGCTTCTTCTGGCGGATGGTGCTGCGGCTGTCGCTGCCCGGCGTCATCACCGTCGGGATCCTGGCCTTCATTGCCAGCTGGAACAGCTACCTGCTGCCGCTCTTCCTCCTCAACAACGAGGCGACCTTCACGCTGCCGCTCGGAGTGCAGGCGTTCTCGTCCCAGTACTCCGTCGACACCGCCAAGGTGCTGGCGTTCACGTCGCTGTCGATGATCCCGGCGCTGGTGTTCTTCAGCCTGTTCGAGCGCCGGATCGTCGGCGGCCTGACCGGCGCCGTCAAGGGCTGACGCCCGTCCAACACGTCCAGCACGTCCAGCACGTCTTCAGAAGTGTGAGATCGAGATGACCGAATCCCTTCCGCGGCCTTCCGCGCCCTCCGACCGTGTCCGAGCCCTCCTCTCCGGCATGACCCTGGAGGAGAAACTGGCCCAGCTGGTCGGCTTCTGGGTCGACAAGGGTGACGACCTGGTCGCGCCGATGGCTGGCGAGATGGGGAACCCGGGCGCCTATGCGGAGGTCACAGCTCAGGGCATCGGGCAGCTCACGCGCGTCTACGGCACCCGGCCGGTCGATCCCGTCGAGCGCGCCGCGTGGCTGTGGGCGGAGCAGCGGCGGCTGAAGGAGGAGACCCGGCTGGGCATCCCGGCGCTCGTGCACGAGGAGTGCCTCACGGGGCTCGGGGCGTGGACGGCGGCCACGTTCCCGACCCCGCTCGCCTGGGGCGCGTCGTTCGACCCCGGGCTGGTGGAGGAGATGGCCGGGCTGATCGGTCTGTCGATGCGCGAGCTGGGCATCCATCAGGGCCTGGCTCCGGTGCTCGACGTGATCCGGGACCCGCGCTGGGGACGCGTGGACGAGTGCATCGCCGAGGACCCGTATCTCGTCGGGACTCTCGGGACGGCGTATGTCCGCGGACTGCAGGGCGCCGGAGTCCACGCCACGCTGAAGCACTTCGTCGGCTACTCCGCCTCGCGGGCCGGGCGCAACCACGCGCCGGTCCATGCCGGCCCGCGCGAAGTCCGCGACACGCTGCTGCCGCCGTTCGAGATGGCCGTGCTGGATGGCGGGGTGCGGTCCGTCATGAACTCGTACGCCGAGATCGACGGCCTGCCCGTCGGGGCCACGCCCGCCTACCTCACCGACATACTGCGCGGCGAGTGGGACTTCGACGGCACGGTGGTCTCCGACTACTTCTCGGTCGCCTTCCTGCACACCATGCACGGGGTCGCCGGCGATCTGGGCGAGGCGGCGGCCCTCGCGCTCGCGGCCGGGATCGACGTGGAGCTGCCGACCGGCGACGCCTTCCTCGAGCCGCTCGCCGCGCGCATCCATGCGGGTGAAGTGGATGCTGCGCTCGTCGACCGGGCGGTCCTTCGGGTGCTCGCGCAGAAGGAGGAACTCGGCCTGCTGGATGCGACCTTCGACGACCCTCCCGCAACCATCGACCTCGACACCCCTGCGCACCGGGAGGTCGCGCTCCGGCTGGCGGAGGAGTCGCTCGTGCTCCTGACGAACGACGGGACGCTGCCGCTCGACTCACCCGCACGCATCGCGGTGCTCGGCCCGAACGCCGACGCGCCCGAAGCGCTGATGGGCTGCTACTCGTTCGCCAACCACGTGCTCGCCCACCACCCGGAGGTGCCGCTCGGGTTCGAGCTTCCCTCGGTGCTGGAGGCGGTGCGGGCCGAGTTCCCGTCCGCCTCGGTCGCGTACGAGCTCGGGTGCCAGGTGGAGGGGGACGACCGCTCGGGCATCCCCGCCGCCGTGGAAGCGGCGAGCGCCGCCGAGGTGGCGCTCATCGTCGTCGGCGACCGTGCCGGCCTGTTCGGCCGCGGAACCGTCGGCGAGGGCAACGACGTCGAGAGCCTGGAGCTGCCCGGCATCCAGCGGGAACTCGTGGAGCGCGTGGTCGCGACCGGGACACCGGTGGTGCTGGTCGTGCTGTCCGGCCGTCCCTACGCGATCGCCTGGGCCGTGGAGGGCGCCACGGCGCCTGCGGCGGCGCTGCAGGCGTTCTTCCCGGGCGAGGAGGGCGGCCATGCCCTGGCGGCGGTGCTCGCCGGGCGGGTCTCCCCGTCCGGCCACCTCCCCGTCTCGCTCCCCCGTTCTGCCGGCGCGCAGCCGTACTCGTACCTCCACCCGGTGCTGGGAGGCCCGAACGAGATCACCAGCGCCGACAGCACCCCGGTGCTGCCGTTCGGACACGGACTGTCGTACACGACATTCGAACGCACGGAGCTGGAGGCGGACACCGAAGTCGACGCGGGCGGAACCTTCGCGGCGAGCGTCCGCATCCGGAACACCGGGGAGCGAACGGCCACCGACCTGGTGCAGCTGTACGCACGGGATGTGCACGCGAGTGTCACGCGTCCCGTCGCGCAACTGCTCGGCTACCGCCGGGTGGAGCTGCAGCCCGGTGAGGAGGCGGTCGTCCGCTTCGCCGTCCCGACGGCGCGCCTGGCGTTCTCGGACCCGTCGATGCGCCGCATCGTCGAGCCGGGCGAGATCGAACTGTGGGTGGGGCCGTCCTGCGACGTGCGCGAGGCGGCCGCTTCGCTGACGATCACAGGGCCTGTGCATGCGGTCACCGCGGCCGATTCCCGGCTGGTGACGTCGGAGATCGACGCGGCTAGCGTGGCTACCATGCTCAGTGACGCGCACTGACGCTGGCGACGCGCTGACCTGCCCTCGGATGCGCTGAGAAGTCGCCTCAGGGGGTCGCGCAGCACCCCCTTCGTGCTGTATAAGTTTATTGAAACAACAAATCACCGACGACGTTGAAGGAACCTCCATGAGCCTCACCCCCACCCGCGCCGACAAGTTCTCCGTCGGTCTGTGGACCATCGGCTACAACGGCACCGACCCGTTCGGCGGGCCGACCCGCCCGCAGCTCGACGTGGTGGAGGCGGTGCACAAGCTCGACGAGCTCGGCGCCTACGGCCTCACCTTCCACGACGACGACCTGTTCGCCTTCGGCTCCACCGACGCCGAGCGCCAGAAGCAGATCGACCGCCTCAAGCAGGCCCTCGCCGACACCGGCATCATCATCCCGATGGTGACCACCAACCTGTTCAGCGCACCCGTCTTCAAGGACGGCGGCTTCACCTCCAACGACCGTGCCGTCCGCCGCTTCGCGCTGCGCAAGGTGCTCCGCAACCTCGACCTCGCCGCCGAGCTCGGCGCCAAGACCTTCGTCATGTGGGGCGGCCGCGAGGGTGCCGAGTACGACGCGGCCAAGGACATCCGCGCCGCCCTCGAGCGCTACCGCGAGGCCGTCAACCTGCTCGGCGACTACGTCACCGACAAGGGCTACGACATCCGCTTCGCCATCGAGCCGAAGCCGAACGAGCCGCGCGGCGACATCCTGCTGCCGACC
>JBQCCO010000168.1:0-12939 GCA_051962155.1 Leifsonia sp.
TCGCCAGCCACGGCTTCACCGTTCCGTCGGGATCCGCGTGGAGGAGGGTGTCGTAAACCGCCTGGAGGTAGGGCGACTCGTTGGCCCAGGCCGAGTTGTTTACGGCGAAGGTCGTGGAAGCCACGATCGTGCCGATAGTGAGGGTCCCGTCGGCGGCCGCTGACGGCGAGCCCGCGCGGGAGGCTGCGGGCGTGCAGCCGGATAGTGCGATCGCAGCGACCGCGGTCGCGGCTGCTGCTGCGATCAGTCGCTTCCTGAAGTTGAACATCTTTGTCTCTTCCGGTGCCATGCGGTCCTCCGTGGACCGACCTTCCGGCGAAGCTAGCAGCTTTTGGGTCGGTATTCAACAAGTTGAGTAGAAAAAGTCAATTTGTGGAATACTTGGTCTGGGGGCGAGGTGTACCTTTTACGCCGTCGGCCCCCGTACGACACGCAAAGGAACCACGATGAAGTTGGAACATCTCCTCCTCGGCATCCTCTTGGTGCGCCCGCGGACCGGCTACGAGTTGGCCCGCTACATGGACATGGAGGGCGTGTTCATGCGTCCCCGCACGCAGATGAGCCAGGTCTACCGGTCGCTTTCGCAGATGGCGGAGCGCGGCTGGGTGACGTTCACGGTGAGCACCCGTCCCGGCGCGCACGACGCGAAGATCTACGAGGCCACGCCACTCGGGCGCGAGGTGTTCATGAAATGGCTGACCACACCGTTCGAGCCCACCGTGGAGTCCGTCAACTACGAGTTCCGCGCCCGGCTCTTCTTCTCGGGGTTCCTCGACGAGGAGGCCGTAATCGAGCTCCTGACGACCGAGATCGACTCGCGCAAGCGGCAGATCGCCAAGTACCGCTTCCGGGACCGCACGATCGAGGCGGCCCCCGAGTCGGGCTTCGACGTCGACCTCGCGACGACGATCGAGGACTTCCAGCACGAGACGGGCGCGGCCGCGATGGACACGATGGTCGATCGCCTCATCGAGATGCGCGACATGATCCGCGCGCGGCAGCGCGAGCTGCAGCCCGTCGGCCACGCGGTCGGCAACTGACATGGCCGGCGACACGCACCGCATCCCCCAGGCCCGCATACCGGCCGGCGGGTTCGTCATGGGCGACCGGACCGGAGACGGACGGGCGGCGGATGGCGAGTGGCCCCTGCACCAGGTGCGGCTGACGGCATTCGAGATCGACCTCCACACCGTGACGAACGCCGACTTCGCCCGGTTCGTGGACGCCACGGGATATCGCACGGAGTCCGAAGTCTTCGGATACTCGGCCGTGTTCCATCTCGCGTTCGCCGGCGACGACTCGGAGATCCTCGGCCGGCCGCCGCAGACACCCTGGTGGCTGGGCGTCGCAGGGGCGGATTGGCGTCATCCGAACGGACGGCAGTCATCACTGGACGATCTGGAGGATCATCCGGTCGTGCAGGTCAGCTGGAACGATGCACAGGCCTATTGCGCCTGGGCCGGTCGCCGGCTGCCCACCGAAGCCGAATGGGAGCGCGCCTCCCGCGGAGGTCTGGAGGGCGCACGATTCCCCTGGGGCGATGAGCTCTTCGTCGGCGGTGCCTGGGCCTGCAACATCTGGCAGGGCGACTTCCCCACCCTCAACACGCTGGAGGACGGCTTCCTCACCACCGCCCCTGCCCGGCACTACGAGCCGAATGGCTACGGGCTCTACCAGACCGTCGGAAACGTCTGGGAATGGTGCCAGGACTGGTACGACCCTGCCTACTACGGTCGCTCTCCCGAGGAGTCGCCCGCCGGCCCCGCGACGGGGACGCAGCGCGTGCTTCGCGGAGGTTCCTTCCTCTGCCACGACTCGTACTGCAACCGCTACCGCAACTCCGCCCGATCGCAGAACACCCCAGACTCCGCGATGTCGAACGCCGGGTTCAGGACGGTGGCGATCGCACCATGAGGGCCACCCGCTTCCCGCGTAACGCCTCCGCCTCACCGAAAGGAAACTGATCGTGCCTGAGAGCCGCGACGAACCGGACATCGAACCGGCCATCGAGGAGCCCCGCGACTGCTGCGCTCCTGGCCGCGCCGCATTCCTCCAGCCTGCCCCCGACCGCACCGCGGACGTGTGACGCGGCAACGCCGATTCCCACTCCCGTTGGACCTGTCAACGAAGTTGATACTGGTATTCAGCGCCGGGTGGAGTCGCCGTTCGTTCAGGCTTCGGGGATGACCATCGCGAACCGTTCGGTGCGCATCTGGTCGGGGTCGGGTCCGTTGCGAACGCCGGTGTGGAGGGCGTCGATGCTTGCGAGCTGCTCGGCGGAGAGCTCGAAGTCGAACACGTCGAAGTTCTCGGCGATCCGCTTCGGGTTGACCGACTTCGGGATCGCCGACCGGCCCTCCTGCAGGTGCCAGCGCAACATCACCTGGGCCGGCGTCTTGCCGTGCACGGCGGCAATCCGTCCGATGGTCGGATCCTGCATGACGCTCTTCCGCTCCTCGCCCCACCCGGGGTAGAACGTGATTCCGCCGATGGGCGACCATGCCTGGGTGACGATGCCGCTGGCGGCGTCTGCCGCCTGCACGTCCGGCTGCGTGAAGTAGGGGTGCAGTTCGACCTGGTTGACCGCCGGGACGACGTCTGTCTCCGCGAGGAGTCGCTCCAGGTGGTGCGGCATGAAGTTGCTGACACCGATGCTCCGGACACGGCTGTCGGCAAGGAGGGTCTCGAGAGCGTTGTAGGCGGCGATCGTCTTCTCGAAAACCCCGGGGGCCGGCTGATGCAGGATGAGCAGGTCGAGCTGGTCGACGCCCAGCTTGCCGGTCGCCTTCTCCCAGGCGTGCAGCGTCTCCACGTAGCCGTAGTCAGAGACCCACACTTTGGTCTCGATGAACACGTCGGAGCGGTCGATGCCGGAGCGGCGGATGCCCTCCCCCACCTCCCGTTCGTTGCCGTAGGCGGCGGCGGTATCGCTGTGCCGGTAACCGGTTTCGAGGGCCGCGAGCACAGCGGCGGTGGTCTCCTCGGGCGGCGACTGGAAGACGCCGAGGCCGAGAGCCGGAATGGTGATGCCGTTGTTCAAGGTCAGTTCCAGGGTCATGTCCTTCACGGTAGAAGCGTTGCGGGAATTGTGGGAGGGAATGTCAGGGCCTCCCTGCGGAGGGTTGTCAGTCGGCGGTGCGGATGCGCCCGGACGCACCGGTGGCCGAAGGGACCGGGGTGCGCCGCGCGACGAGGTCGGCCGGGAGGATGAGCACGACTGCGACGATCACGCTGAGCATCAGTAGGACGCTCCCGGCCGTCAGCGCGACGCCGACCTGCGAGGCGACATGCGCGCCCGCCGACGCTCCGCTTCGTGCGGTAGCTGCGGCGGCGACGGCGATACCGAGCCCGACGCAGGTGCCGACCTGGTGGAAGGTGTTGACCAGGCCGGAGGCGGCGCCGGCATCGGCGGCCGGCGCTCCGATGATCCCGAAGGATGTCAGCGGTGCGAAGGCGAGACCCTGCCCGGCGCCGATCACGACCATCGGGAGGGCGACACCGAGCCAGTACCCGTGTGCGACATCGACCCGGCTGAGCCAGAGCATGCCGATCAGAGTGAGCAGGATGCCCGCCAGCAGCGGCAGCGAGTCGGGCATCCGGTGGACGAGGCGCGGGATGCTCATCGCCACGGCAAAGTTGACGACCGTCATCGGCAGGAAGCCGAGACCGGCCTGCAGCGGGTCGAATCCCAGTACCTCCTGCAGGAGCTGTGTGGTGAAGAAGAAGAACCCGATCATGGCGCCCAGGTACAGGAACCGGGCCACATACGCGCCGGTCCTGCGGCGGCTGGCGAAGAGCCGCAGCGGCATGATCGGTTGCGCGGCACGCGCCTCGATCAGCACGAAGACCGCCAGCAGCACCAGGGCGGCGGCGAGGGAGCCGAGGATCAGCGGTGAGGTCCAGCCCGCCTCAGCGCTGCCGATGATGCCGAAGACGAGGGCGCCGACACCGAGGGTCGCTACGATGGCGCCGGCGACGTCGAAGCGGCCGCGGGCGCGGGTCGTCTCGACAAGGAACCGCGGCGCGAGAACGATCATGGCCGCACCGATCGGCACGTTCACGAAGAAGCCGGCACGCCAGGAGATCCAGTGCGCCAGCGCGCCGCCGATCACCAGACCCAGGCTGGCCCCGATCCCGGCCGTGGCGCCGTACCAGGCGACGGCCCGGGTGCGCTCGCGCCCCTCGGCGAAGCTCGCCGTCAGCAGCGAGAGCGAGGTCGGTGCGACGATCGCCGCGCCGATGCCCTGGATCGCCCGCCCGGCGATCGCCCACCATCCGGCCGGCGAGAACCCGATCGCGAGCGAGGCCAGCGCGAACACGACGAGCCCGAAGACGAACACCCGGCGACGGCCGAGAAGGTCGCCCGCTCGGGCGCCGAGAAGCAGGAGGCCTCCGAACACGAGCGTGTACGCATCCTGAACCCAGGAGAGTTCACCGGCGCTCAGGTGGAGTTCCGCCTGCAGGCTGGGCAGCGCGGTGAAGATCACCGAGTTGTCCAGCAGGATCATGAAGTAGCTGACCAGGACGATCGCGAGGATCGCGGCCGGATGCGCGGGCGATGCGGTGGGCCGCGTGGATGAGGAAGGCATGCATCCAGGGAACGTCCGATTCGGGAGCGCTGGCAGTCACGGCCGTTCCGGGTAATGACAGACCCTCCCTGATCGACCGCGGCCCGGCGTAGCGTCAAGGCCATGACCAACGCCGACGATGTGCGGGAGTTCCTCACCTCTCGCCGCGCCAAGCTCACCCCCGAGCAGTCCGGGCTGCCCGCCTATGGCGGCAACCGCCGCGTGAAAGGGCTGCGCCGCGAGGAGGTGGCGATGCTCGCCGGGATGAGCGTGGACTACTACACGCGCCTGGAGCGCGGGAACCTCTCCGGCGCGTCCGACAGTGTCCTCGAAGCGCTCGCCCGCGCGCTCCAGCTCGACGACGCAGAAACGGCCCACCTCTACGACCTGGCCCGCGCCGTCGATGTCGCGCCGCGAATCCGCCGCAGACGCAGTCCCAAGACCGTGCGGCCGAGCCTGCAGCGGGTTATCGACGCGATCGAGACGGCGCCCGCGTGGGTGCGGAACGACCGTGGGGACGTCCTCGCTGCCAACACCCTCGCCCGCGCCCTCTACCTCGATCTGATGGCCGAAGAGGTGCAGCCGCCCAACAACTCCCGGTTCACCTTCCTCAACCCGAAGGCACGAGAGTTCTACTCGAATTGGGAGCAGGCCGCCGACGACATCGTCGCTATTCTCCGCCAGGCCGCCGGCCGGAATCCATACGACAAGGACCTCACAGATCTGATCGGCGAACTCAGCACCCGGAGCGACGAATTCCGCATCCGGTGGGCGCGGCACGACGTTCGATACCACCGCACCGGGCGCAAGCGCGTCCATCACCCGATCGTCGGTGACCTCGACCTCGCCTTCGAAGCCCTCGAACTGCCTGGTGAGCCGGGCTTGCGTGTCAACGTGTACACCGCCGACCCCGGGACACCGTCGGAGGACGCCCTCAAGCTGCTTGCGAGCTGGGCTGCTACTCGACGGCTGGTCGCGACAGCACAGCCCGCCGACATCGAACCGGCCGGATGAGACCCGCGCGCTGCTTCACAGCGCCGCTCACCCCCCACGAGATCACCATCCGGGAGAAGAAATGACCACCCGACCTACCAGCGTTCTCATCGTCGGCGCCACCGGGAGCATCGGCCGGCGCACCGTCACCGAAGCGCTGCGCCAGGGCTACACCGTCCGCACGCTCGTCCGGAACCCGGACCGCGCCCGCCGCCTGCCCGACGACGTGCAAACCGTCGTCGGCGACCTGACCAAGCCGGACACGCTCCCTGCCGCCGTCGACGGCGTGGATGCCGTGATCTTCGTCCACGGCTCGACCACACGCGAACGCGATGTCCGCGACATCGACTGCACCGGCGTCGCGAACACGCTCAAAGCCCTCAACGGTCGCGAGGTCCGGATTGCACTGATGACGGCGATCGGCCTCACCCGGCCGGGCGCAGCCTTCGCCGAGTGGAAGTTGCGCGGCGAGCGCCTGGTCCGCGCCAGCGGCAACCCGTACACGATCGTCCGGCCCGGATGGTTCGACTACAACAGCGACAGGCAGCGCACCATCGTCATGCTCCAGGGCGACACCCGCCAATCCGGCACCCCGAGCGACGGCGTCATCGCCCGCGATGAAATCGCCCGCGTGCTGGTCGACTCGCTCAGTTCGGACACGGCCGACCGCAAGACCTTCGAGCTGATCGCGGAGAACGGGCCGGAGCAGGACGACCTCACCGCCACGTTCGCCGCTCTCGCTGCCGACGCCCCCGGATCACTCGACGGCGCGAAGGACGCATCCGTGCTTCCTCTCGACCGCGAGCCCGAGCTGTTCCGACGCGACCTCGAGAGCATCCGGATCCGGCGTGCCGATCCTTACGCCGCGAGGTGATGATTGATTGCGTCCGCCGAGTACAGCGCGTCGGTGACGATGCGGGCCATGCCGATCGGGCCGGCCTGCTCCCGCAGTTCGCCGAGGCGAATGTCCAGGTTGCGGGTGGCACGCGGTAGCGATCGCGGGTAGAGAGTCTCGCGGAGACCGCCGAGCAGTTCATTGGAGGCGAGATCGCCCGACACGACCAGCACACCCGGGTTGATCATCGAGACGACGGTAGCCATCACCTCGCCGATCCGGCGGCCCGCCTCGTGAGTGAGCGACAGAGCATCCACGTTGCCGGCCTGCAGCAGCCGCCCAACGTCCCGACCCGAACCGGCGGGGATGCCGAGCTCGTCGAGCTTCACCGCGACGGCACGACCGCTGGCGACGGCGGCGAGGCATCCCCGCGATCCGCACTGACAGATCGCCGTCTCGCCGGCGAGGCGGATGTGACCGATGTCGCCGGCGCCACCGTCGATGCCGTGGTAGACCGATCCGTTGATCACGAGACCGGCGCCGATACCCGTCGAGACCTTGATCAGGCAGACCGCGTTGCTGCCGGCGAAGTTCGTCGACTGCTCGCCGAACGACATGGCATCGGCGTCGTTCTCGACGAACGTCGGAACCGGGATGACCTCGGCGAGATGCTCGGCGATCGGATAGGCGTCCCAGCCGGGCATGATCGGCGGCTGCGAAGGTCGCCGGGTGCTCGGATCGATCGGGCCGGGGACCGAGATGCCCGTGCCCACCAACGGGCGACCGTCCGAAGCCTCGTCGACCAGGCGCCGCATCGACGCCGCGAGCGCGTCCAGCACCCGCTCGGGGCCTTCGCTGATGGCGACGTCGACAGCGTCCGACACGATGATCCGCCCGCTCAGATCGGTCAGCGCCGTGCGGGAATGCGCGGTGTCGACGGTCGCGACGGCGAGCACGGACCGATCGACATGGAACGAGAGGCGGTCCGGCCGTCTCCCGCCGGTCGCGCCACCCGCCCCGGCGTCCTCGATCACGAGGCCGGCGTCCATCAGGGCGTCCACCCGTTGGGCCACTGTCATGCGCGACAGCCCGGTGAGCTGCTGGATGTCGCGGCGCGTGTTCGCTTCCGCGCGCCGGATGAGCTGGAGCACGTCTCCGGGACCAGAACTCATCGGCCGCCTTTCCTCGGGGGGCACCCAGCGTCGTGGCTCCATGTTATGAGTCTCGGGGACGTCGGAGCTCATCCCTTGTCTGCTCCGCTGGTGAGTCCTTCCGTGAGGGACCGCTCGGTGAGGCCGTAGAGCACGATGATCGGGATGGTGAGGAGAACCGAGCCGGCCATCAGTACCGTCTTGGAGACTTCGATCCCGTTGGAGAGTTGCGAGAGCCCGAGCGACACCGTCCACAGGTTCCGATCGGCGGCGAGGAAGAGCAGCGCGAACAGGAACTCGTTCCACGCGATCATGAAGACGTACAGTCCCGTCGAGATGATCGAGGGCATCGCCAGCGGCACCGTGATCTTCCAGAGGATACGGAGACGGCCCGCTCCGTCGACCATCGCCGCCTCCTCGACGCTCTCCGGGATGGACTTGAGGTACGAGCGCAGCATGTGGATGGATACCGGGATGGTCTGCGCGATGTAGACGATCGTCAGGCCGAAGAGCGATTCCCTGATCCCGAGCGCCGAGAATCCGACGAAGAGCGGGATGGCGATGATGATGACCGGGAACAGGTAGACCGCGAGGAAGAGCGCACTCACCTGCCTGCGACCGAAGAACTTCAGGCGTGAGACGGCGTACGAGCCGGGGATGGCGATCAGCAGCGTGATGGCTGCTGTCGCGATGGCGACGATCCCGGAGTTCAGCATGAACCCCGCGAAGCCCTGTCCGCCGTCCTCCTGCGGCTTCAGCACCTCGGCATACGTCTTCAGTGTGAAGTTCTGTATCGGGATCCAGAGCCGCTCCGGGTGGAGCAACACCTGCTCGATCGGGACCAGACTCAACTCGACCATGTAATAGAACGGGAAGACGGTGGCGATCACCAGCACGGCGATCAGAATCCACCGCAGTGCTCCGAAGGTGCGCTTCTGCACGACGATACGGCTCATTCGTCGTCTCCCTTGTTCGCGAAGAATTTGACGTAGATGAAGAGGAAGACGCTGAGGATCGCGGAAAGCACGAACGCGTTCGCGGCGGCGCCCCCGATGTCGAAGCTGCCGACCAACGTGTCGTAGACCCGCACGGCGGCGACCTCTGTTCCGGCGCCTCCACCGGTGAGCAGGTAGACGTCGTCGAACTTGTTGAAGGTCATGATGAGCCGGAGCACCGAGAGCAGGGAGATCACCGGCAGCAACTGCGGGAACACGATCTGCCGGAAGTTCTGCCAGGGCGTTACGCCGTCGACCAGTGCCGCCTCCTCGACATCCCGTGGCAGTGCCACCAGGCGCGCCGTGATGAAGAGGAAGGCGAACGGGAAATACCGCCAAATCTCGAAGACGATGACCGTGATCAGGGCGTACGGAGCCTTGCCGAGGAAGTCGATCGGGTGCTCCCACCCGAACCACGCTTTACCCAGCGTGTTGACGATGCCGAATTGCGCGTTGAGCATGATCTGCCACACGAACGTGACCGCCACGACCGGCGCCACATAGGGCAGCAGCATCAGTGAGCGCGCGAGCCCGCGGCCGCGGAACGGCTGCCGGAAGGCGAGTGCGGCGACGAGGCCGACCGCGATCGATCCCGCCGTCGAGAAGACGGAGTAGACGATCGTCGTCCAGAGCGAGCTCCAGAAACCCGGGTCCGTGAGGACGCCGACGAAGTTGTCGAGCGTGAACGGGTTTGCCAGCCCGTTCTCGGCGATGCTGGTGAAGTCGGTCTGCTGGAACGCGAGCACGAAGTTCCAGATGACCGGGATGATGACGATCGCGATGATGATGATGGTCGTCGGGAGCACCATCGCGATTCCGGCACGGTTGTCCCGTCCGGCGATCGGGGACCGCCGCCGCAGGCGGCCCCCGGTGGGGGTCGCCTGCGTAGACGGCGGACGTGATGCGAGCTGGGTCATGGGGTCACTTCTTCAGCTTCGCCTGCAGTTGCTCCACGGCCGACTGCGCAGACCGGGCGGCGTCGGTAGCCGAGGCGCCCGATCCCATGCTTGCGACGGCCTTGGAGATCGGCAGCTGCGTGTTCACCGGCCCCAGCAGTGCGCCCTGGCCCTGCGGGATGGCCCAACGGTCGATCTGCGACGGCACCTTCAGCAGCGCGGCGATCGTGGCGGCGTCATAGATCTCGGAGAGCTTCTTCTTCGTGTCGACGCCGGCCTCGAGGTTCTTCCAGCCGTCACTGAACTCGGTCGGGCTGGCGGACGTCCCGGTCCGGAGCGGGAACTTGCCCTCCGGCGCCATCCCGAGCCAGTCGAGGTAGCCGTCGGAGAGCATGTACTCGACGAACTTCTCGGACGCGGACGCGTTGGCCTTCTTGGTCACCAGCCACGAGGTCGCTTCACCGTAGGTCGCGCCCTTCTTGCCGTCCGGTCCCTGGATCGCCGTGACGATACCGCTGTTCTTCGCCAGCCACGTGGAGTCCGACGTGCACTGCGGGCAGGTCGGGAGGGCATCGTTGCGGAGTCCGCCCAGCTCGTCGAGGATGTAGGTCGACCAGTCGACCATGGCCGCCTGGCCGGCGAAGTAGGTCGCTCGGGTCGTGTCGACGGTCTGCGTGCCCTGCGGCGAGTAGTGCTGGGCGAGCGAGCCGTAGAGGCCCCAGGTCGTCTTGCAGGCGGAGGACGTCAGCGTGACATTGCCGTTGGAGTCGACCAACTGGCAGTCGTTGCCGAGCGCGAGCGACTCGAAAGTCTGTGAAGTGAAGACATCGGCCGGGTCGGTTGCCAGGGTGATGCCGTAATCGCTGCCGGAGGTGAGGGTCTTGGCCGCCTTCTCGAGGTCGGCGTAGGTGGTCGGCGGCTTCAGGCCGGCCTTCGCGAAGAGGTCCTTGCGGTAGACGAGGATCTGCGCGTACGCCGAGTCCGGAACGGCGAGCTGTCGCTCGTGGTCCTGGTCGAGCTTCAGGGCGGAGCCGACGAAAGTGTCCCGGCCGAGGTTCTTGACGACATTCGCCGCCGAGGCCGTATTGAGCAACTTCTGCGTGTCGAGCTGACGGACGATCGAGAGCGGGATCGCGCCCATCACGTCGGGGAGTTTGCCGGAGATGGCGGCGGAGGCGACGAGCTGAGGCACCTGGTTCTCGTCGACCGGGACGAGCTTGACCTGGATTCCGGTCTTCTGGGTGAAGCCCTCGATGATCTTCTTGGTGGTGTTCACGCGGTCGGGCTGGTTCTCCTCCGACCACACGGTGATGGTCTTGCCCTTGTCACTCGTGCTGCTGCTCGTCGAGCAGCCTGCCAGCATCGTCGCGCCGGCAGCGAGCAACGTCGCTCCTGCAACGATCTTCCTCATTCGCGACGTCTTCATCGCGACTCCTTTCGTCGGGGGTGGGGGTGTCTGCGAGATTAGCCCAACTTATGCTCAATGTCTATACACATCCAGCACAGTCATAGTGCTAATGTGTCGAGCACCACCGAACCCGCATCATCAAGGACGACGAATGAACAGCCTTCTCCGTTTCTCCGGGCCCCGCACCGTCGAGATCGTGGACGCCCCGCACCTCGAGCTCCAGCCGGGCCAGGCCCGCATCCGGACGATCTACTCCGGCATCTCGGCCGGAACCGAGTTGACCGCCTACCGCGGAACGAACCCCTACCTCACCAGCGAGTGGGACCCGGAGCTGCGACTCTTCCGGGGCGCATCGGCTGACCGCGGCCTCGCCTATCCCCTCGACGGCTGGGGCTATTCCGAGGTCGGCGAGGTCGTCGAGATCGCGCCGGCCGCAGGCGACATGCCCGACGATGCCCCTCAGGTAGGCGACCGCGTCTGGGGGATCTGGGGGCACCGCGCCGAGGGGATCCTGGCCCTCGAAGCACTGCGTGGTCACGTCCTCCCGCCGCACCTCGACCCGCTGGCCGCCGCATTCGTGCGCGTCGGAGCCATCGGACTCAACGGCGTGCTCGCCGCCGACCTCGGCGTCGGGTCGACGGTCGCCGTCTTCGGACAGGGTGTGATCGGACTGCTTGCGACCCGGCTCGCCACCTTGAACGGAGCGACGGTGATCGCCGTGGACGGTATCCCGGCGCGGCGTGAGGCGGCGACTCGATGGGGAGCCGCCCATGCGCTCGCGCCCGACGAGGATCTCGCCTTCGCGATCCGCGAGCTGACGAACGGTGCCGGCGCCGACGCAGCCATCGAGCTCAGCGGGAACTACCATGCGCTTCAGTCCGCGATCCGGGCCGTCGGTGCCGACGGTACCGTCGTCGCATCGGGCTTCTACCAGGGCGATGGCGCGGCGCTCCGTCTCGGCGAAGAGTTCCACCACAACCGCGTGCAACTGCTGGCGTCGCAGATCGGGTCAGTGCCTAACCGGCTCCGCGCGCGCTGGGACGTTCCACGTCTTCAGCGCACGGTCGTCGATGCACTCGCCGACGGCCGCGTGAACGCCGCCGAGCTCGTGACCCACCGTTTCGCCATCGGCGATGCGGCGGCCGCTTACCAGCTGCTCGACACCGACCCGTCGGCCGCCCTCCAGGTGGTGCTGGAGTTCTGATGAACGCGATCACAGTGCAGGAACAGCACCTCCCCGGAGATACCCTCGAGCAGAAGTTCGAGATCGCCCAGGCCTGGGGGTTCGACGGCATCGAACTGCGCAGCCGAGGCGACCTTCACTTCGCTTCCCGCCTCCCCGAGCTTCGTCGGGCCGCGGCGTCGGGGGTCGTCATGCCGACGACGTGCGTCGAGATGTCGCACTTCATCGGAGCCTTCGACTCCGATCTGCGCGAGGACGCGATCGTCCAACTCAGCTCGCAGCTGACCGTGATGGCCGAGATCGGCGGAGTCGGCGTCATGACTCCCGGCTCCTACGGCTTGTTCTCCCGTCGGCTGCCCCCCTTCGAGCCGCCTCGATCGCCGGAGGAGGACAGAAGCATTCTGCTGGACGCCCTCGGACGGCTGGGCGAGCACGCGGAGAAGGAGGGTGTCGAGCTGTTCCTGGAGCCGCTCAACCGGTACGAGGACTATCTCGTGAACACTCTCGCCCAGGCCGCCGACCTCATCCAGGAAGTGGGCTCCCCCGCCGTGCGCATCGTGGCCGACACCTACCATATGAACATCGAGGAGGCCGACCCGGCCGCCGCGCTGCTGGCGGTCGCACCGTACATCGGCCACCTCCAGGCGAGCGACTCGAACCGCCTCGAACCGGGAGCGGGCCACATCGACTGGGCCCTGTTCGGAGCCACGGTGAACGCCATCGGTTACGACCGTTCGATCGCCATCGAGAGCCGGCTCTCCGGGGACGCCGCCGACGTACTCCCCCTGGTCGCGCCGATGCTCCGGCGGTACCTGTGAGCACCCTCCGCGCCGAGGCCGCACGCGTCCTCCTTTCCAACTGGCGCACCAGCTACACGGTGCCGGCGGGCGGCCTCTATCCGCACCAGTGG
>JBQCCO010000169.1:0-2246 GCA_051962155.1 Leifsonia sp.
GCTCCACTTTCCCCGGCCGGTCACCGCCTACTGGGCGGAGATGCACCCGGGGCCGTTCAGCCTGGGGTACGGCGACATGATGGCGTTCTACGGCGCCCCGTTCCGGACCCGGATGACGACGTACGTCAACGGGTTCTGCTACGGGCAGTCGCAGCCGGTGCCGCCCGAGTCCTTCCCCGACTGCGTGCAGCGCGCTGCGGAGGTCTTCGAGGGCACGCTGTGGCGCGAGCAGGCGAAGGAGTGGCACGAGGTTCGCAAGGCGGCCTCGGTGCAGGCTCACCACGAGATCCAGAGCCTCGACCCTGACGGGATGAGTGACGAGGCGCTGGTGGACTACCTGCGCCGGTGCCACGACCACCACGCGTTGATGATCCGGCAGCACATGGCCTTCACCGGCACCGCCGTCATTCCACCGGGAGACTTCCTCGTCCACGCCGCGGAGTGGACCGGTCTGTCGCCGGGCAAGCTGCTCGGTGTGATGCGCGGCGCCTCGTTGGTCTCCGGTGGTGCGTCGCCGCAGCACACCGCACTCGTCACGGCGTACGCCGCCGACCCGGCCGCGCGCCAGGCCCTCGACGGTGACGAGGAGCCCGGAGCCCTGCTCGAGCGCCTACGCCGCGAGCCGACCCCGACCGGCCAGGCGCTGAACGACTACCTCGACTTCGCCGGGTACCGGCTGCTGGACGGCTTCGACATCTCGAACCGCTATGCGCTGGAGATGCCCGACGTCCTGTTGCGCGCCATTCGTACCGCGATCGACGAGCCAGGGCCGGCCAGAGACGTCGCGGAGGAGACCGACGTCCGCAACCACGTTCCGGACGAGCACCGCGACGAGTACGACGCGCTCCTCGAGGAGGCGCGCATCGGCTACAGCGTGCGGGACGAGCGGGGTGTCTACTCGGACATCTGGGCCTCCGGGCTGATGCGGCGTGCTGCGCTCGCCGCGGGGCGGCGGCTGGCGGCGAGCGGCCGGCTCCACGATCCCGAGGACATCGTGTTCGCGAACATCGACGAGATGTGCGCGTTGGTCGCCGGGGCGTCGGAGCCGACCGGCGACCAGCTGGCCGAGCGGCACGCCTACCACAAGACGTACACCGCGAAGGACGCTCCGGCTCACCTCGGCGAGAACCCGCCGCCGATGCCCGACCTCTCGTCACTCCCGCCGCCGATGGCCCGGCTGATGGCGGCACTCGGGACGGCCATGGGTGAGATGTTCGCGGTGTCCGAGGAGGCGCACGAGGAGACGGTGATCCGCGGTCTCGGAGCGAGTGCCGGGAGCCGGGAGGGGATCGCGCGTCGCGTCGCCGGCCCGAGCGACTTCGACCGGATCCAGCAGGGCGACGTGCTGCTCACCGAGGCCACCACCGAGGCCTTCAACATCCTGCTGCCGTTGCTCAGCGCGATCATCACCGACAGCGGCGGAGCCCTGTCGCACGCGGCCATCATCGCGCGGGAGTACGGCATCCCCGGGGTGGTCGGCACCCGCGACGCCACGCTGCGGGTCCCGGACGGCACCCGGGTGCGGGTCGACGGTGACGGGGGCCCCGTGACGGTCCTCGAGTGAGCGGCATCGTGCCGCTGATCGAGGCGGAGACCGAAGAGCTGTACGGCGCCAAGGCCGTGGGACTCGGGGACGCGCTACGGGCCGGACTGCCGGTCCCTCCCGGTGTCGCCCTCCCCGGACCCGAGGTGGACTCGATCGCGTCCGGAGAGGTCGCCGCCACGACGGCGCTCCTCGAGGCCCTCCAGGCACTACCTGCGCCCATGGCGGTGCGGTCGTCCGCCGTGGGCGAGGACAGCGCCGGAGCCAGCTTCGCCGGACAGCACATCACGGTCCTGAACGTGCCCTCCGCCGGTGACGTGGAGGCAGCCGTGCGGGAGGTCTGGTGGTCCGCCAACTCCGACGCGGCCATCACCTACCGCAAGCGGTTGGGTGTGTTCGCCAGGCCGAGCGTCGGCGTGGTCGTGCAGTCGCTGCTCCGGCCCGAGACCGCCGGCGTGATGTTCACCCGGAACCCGATCACGGGTGCCGACGAGCGCATGATCGAGGCCTCCTGGGGTCTCGGCGAGGCGGTGGTCTCCGGCCAGGTCATCCCCGACTCCTTCCGGGTGTCCCGGACGGGCGACGTGCTGGAGTCTCGCGCCGGGCTCAAGAGGTTTGCGATCCGTTCCAAGCCGGACGGCGGCACGGTGGAGGAGGACGTCGCGCCCGACCTCGTCGAGTCGCTGTGCCTCGGCGACGAGCA
>JBQCCO010000170.1:0-9649 GCA_051962155.1 Leifsonia sp.
CCATCCAGCGTCGTGAATTCCACACCGCGCTCGCGGAGCAGGTTCTCCACAGATTCCTCGTCGGGGTCTGTAGGGGACCACCAGTTTCCCTGATCGTTGATGACATGTTTGATCGTTTCCATGGCATCCGACTTGGTGTGACCGATGAGTCCGACCGGACCCCGCTTGATCCACCCGGTCGCGTACACGCCGTACATGCGCTCGTTGTCGCCCTTGCGCAGCACCTGGCCCTCGTGATTCGGAATCACGCCGTGCTTGCGGTCGAACGGGATGCCCGGCAGAGGGGAGCCGAAATAGCCGACCGCGCGATAGAGCGCGTCGATCTCCAGCTCGCGGATCTCGCCGGTTCCACGGACGCCGCCGGCGCCATCCGAGGCCGTCCGTTCGTAGCGGAAGGCCCGGACGTTCCCGTTCTCGTCGCCGACCACCTCCAGCGGCTTGGCGAAGAAGTGGAAGTGCAGGCGGCGGGAGGCCTTCCCGACCTCGCGCTGACGCCACTGCTGCAGCACCCGGTCGATCACCATCACCTGCTTGTTGCTGGCGACGGCGGCCTTCGACTGCTCGTCGTAGTCGAAGTCCTCGTCGTGGAGGATCATGTCGACGTCACGCAGTTCGCCCAGCTCGCGCAGCTCCAGCGGTGTGAACTTCACCTGCGCAGGTCCGCGCCGGCCGAAGACGTGCACGTCGGTGACCGGCGAGCTCTTCAGGCCGTCGTAGACATTGTCGGGGATCTCGGTCGGGAGGAGGTCGTCGGCGTGCTTGGCGAGCATGCGCGAGATGTCGAGCGCGACGTTGCCGTTGCCGATCACGGCGACCGACTTCGCCTCCAGCGGCCACGTCCGCGGGACATCCGGATGCCCGTCGAACCAGCTCACGAACTCGGCGGCGCCGTACGAGCCCCTGAGCTCGACACCGGGGATCTCGAGGTCGGCGTCGCGGACGGCTCCCGTCGCGAAGATGACGGCGTGGTAGTGGCGCTTGAGATCGTCGAGGGTGATGTCGCGGCCGTACTCGACATTCCCGAAGATGCGGATGTCACCGCGGTCGAGAACCTCACGGAGAGCCGTCACGATCCCCTTGATGCGCGGGTGGTCTGGGGCGACGCCGTAGCGGACGAGTCCGTACGGGGCCGGCAACTGCTCGAACAGGTCGATCGAGACGTCGAAGCCGCGCTCCGCCTTCAGCAGGATGTCGGCGGCGTAGATCCCCGCCGGCCCGGCGCCGACGATGGCCAGTCGCAGTTTGGTCATTCGTTGATTCCTTCTGGGGTTTCGTTCCGCTCAGCTGGAGCGGTCGACGATCGTGTCCGCGAAGCGGATCAGAGCCTTCTTCACCGGGCCGTCCGGCAATGGCGCGAGCGCCTCCACCGCCTCGCGGGCCCAGCGGTGCGCCTCCTCCAACGTCTGGCGGGTCACGTCGTGGTCCCGGAGCGCGGCGATTGCCTCCATCGCGGCCGGCGTGACCTCTCCATCCTCGGCCGAGCCCATGACATCCGCTTCGAGGCGCTCGAGCAAGGCGGCGGCCTCGGGGTCGGTCACCGCGCGCTCACGCAGGCGCAGGACCGGCAGCGTCGCGACACCGGCCCGCAGATCGTTGCCGGGTGTCTTCCCGGTCTCGGCCACGCCCTCCGACGACAAGTCGATGACGTCGTCGATGAGCTGGAAGGCGACGCCGATCTTCTCGCCGAACACGACGACCGGCTCCTCGTACTCCTTCGGCGCACCCGAGAACACGACTCCCATTTGAGCCGCCGCAGCGATCAGGGACCCGGTCTTGTCCTCGAGCACCCGGATGTAGTGCTCGACCGGATCGTCGCCATCCTGCGGGCCGATGGTCTCGTGCAGCTGGCCGAGGCAGAGCCGCTCGAAGGTGTCCGCCTGCATCTGGATGGCGCGCTCGCCGAGCGCGGAGACCAGCTTGCTCGCCCGGGCGAACAGCAGGTCGCCGGTGAGGACGGCCACCGAGTTGCCCCAGACGAACTGCGCGCTCGGGACCCCCCGACGCATCTGCGAGTCGTCCATGACGTCATCGTGATACAGCGATGCCAGATGGGTGATCTCGACCGCCTCGGCGGCCTGGAGCACATCGGGGTTGGTGCCGCTGCCCAGCTGCGCCGCCAGCAGGGTGAGCATCGGGCGGACACGCTTGCCGCCGGCCTCCAGAAGGTAGCGAGCTGTGACATCGGCCAGGTTGTCCGCGAACCGCATCTCGCGGTGCAGGCCCTCCTCGACCTTGGCGAGCCCCGCATCCACTGCGTTGGCGAGCTCGCGATCCTCCCCCCGAAGGAGGATCCGCTCCGTGAAGCCCAGTTGGCCGGTCAGCGAGGGACGGCGCACAGCAGGGACGCTTCGTGGCACTACTCCCCCTCGGGTCGGGCGGGCTCGGTGTCCGCGGCTGCCGGCTTGCGCTTCGGGGCGGTGGATCTGCGCTTCGCGGCCGGCGCGGGAGTCACCGCGGCACGCTCGGGTTTGAAGCCACGATGCAGTGCCACGATGCCGGCGGTCAGGTTGCGGAAGGCGACGCGCTCGAACCCTGCCTCGCGCATCCACTCGGCCAGAGCAGGCTGGTTCGGCCACGCCTGGATGGACTCCATGAGGTACTCGTAGGCGGCGGGGTTCGAGCTCGCGATCCGGGCGAGCACGGGCATCCCGAACCTGAGGTAGGCGGCGTAACCGGCGCGGACCGCTGCGAGAGGAGGTTGCGAGAACTCGCACACGACCACCCGGCCGCCCGGCTTGACCACACGGAAGAACTCGGCGAGCGCCTTCTTCGGGTCGATGATGTTCCGCAGCCCGAAGGAGATGGTCACCGCGTCGAACCGGTCGTCCTCGAAGGGAAGGGCCATGGCATCCGCCTGCACGAACCGGATGAAGGGATTGCCGGCCTGGCGGCGGCGGCCGACCTCGATCATCCCCTCGGAGAAGTCGGCTGCGACGACGGAGGCGCCATTGCGTGCCAGGGATGCGCTCGAAGTGCCCGTCCCGGCGGCGACATCGAGGATCGTCTCGCCCGCCCGGGGCCTCACGGCCCGAGTCGTCGCAATGCGCCAGAGGGCCGCGTTGCCGACGGAGAGGACCGCGTTGGTCCGGTCGTAGCGTGTCGACACCTGATCGAACATGGCGGCGACCTGGTCGGGCTGCTTGCTGAGGTCGGCCTTACTCACCCCACCAGCTTAGGCTGCGGCGTCCCCCGGTGCATTCAGAGTCAGAACCGCTGTTCCGGTGCCCTTCGCCCAGGCGGGGTGCCGCCGCCCGGGCAGGACTACGATGGGCGCCCCGGGACTCGCCAGCGAGGGCGGCCGACGGGACGAGGAGGCGGCAGTGGCCCACGACACCTACTGGGAAGCGGATCCCGACGATCTCCTGCGCGTCGGTCCGGGCTTCAGCCTCGCCGAGCAGCCCACCGACGGCACGCCCGGCTTCCGTGGGGGCAAGCGCGAAGGGCGCTCCGCGCTCTCCGACGGCGCCAAGCTCCTCGCCGACCTCCAGGAACAGCTGTACGCCGGCGGCCGGCAGGGGGACCCGAGATCCGTGCTGCTCGTACTCCAGGCGATGGACACGGCAGGCAAAGGGGGCATCGTCAGCCACGTGATCGGGTCCATGGGCCCGGGTGGCGTGCACTACGCCGCATTCGAGAAGCCCACGCCCCAGGAGCTGGCCCACGACTTCCTCTGGCGGATCTGGCGGCAGCTCCCCGCGGCCGGCCAGGTGGGCGTGTTCGACCGCTCCCACTACGAGGATGTGCTGATCGGCCGCGTCCGTCACCTCGCTCCGCCGGAGGAAGTGGAGCGGCGGTACGGGGCCATCAACTCGTTCGAGGAGGAGCTCTCCCGGTCAGGGACCACCGTGGTGAAGGTCATGCTGCATCTGGGCCGGGACGAGCAGCGGAAGCGGCTGGCATCCCGGCTGGAGAACCGCGACAAGCTCTGGAAATTCAACCCCGGCGACGTCGACGACCGGCTCCTCTGGGACGACTACGCGGAGGCGTATCAGATCATCCTCGACCGCACGAGCACCGAGGACGCACCCTGGTTCGTCGTGCCGGCGGACCACAAGTGGTACGCGCGCGTCGCCGTCCAGCAGATCCTGATCGGTGCCCTGCAGCGACTCGACCTGGACTGGCCGGTCCCCGAGTACGACGTGGAGGAGCAGAAGCGCCGCCTGGCGCGATCCTGACCGTTCGTCAGCCGAAGGCCTCGACGATCGGGCGGAACTTCATCGTGGTCTCGGCCAGCTCGCGGTCGGGATCCGAGTCGGCGACGATGCCTGCGCCCGCGTGGGCGGTCAGGTCGCCGTCCGGTGCGACCTGCGCGCAGCGCAACGCGATGGCCCACTCGCCATCGCCGTCCCCGCCGACCCAGCCGACGGGTCCGGCGTACCGGCCGCGGTCGAACGGCTCCAATTCGCGGATGAGACGGACGGCTTCCCGGCGGGGCGTCCCCGCCACCGCAGCGGTGGGGTGGAGGGCGGCCGCCAGGTCGAGCGAGCTCGAGCCGTCGCTCAGCATCCCTGCGATGTCGGTCGCGAGGTGCCACAGGTTCGGCAGTTTCAGGGTGAACGGTTCGTCGCTGGCGGCCAAGTCTGCGCTATGAGGGCGCAGCGCATCCATCACACTCGTGACAGCGAAGCTGTGCTCGCCCTGGTCCTTGGTGCTCTCCATGAGTGCGGCGGCGGCCGCTTGATCGCCTGCGGCATCCGATCCGCGGGAGCTCGTCCCGGCGAGCACACGAGCCGTGACGGTGCCGTGGTGGACGCGGACCAGCGTCTCCGGAGACGACCCGACCAGCCCGTCGACAGCGAACGTCCAGCAGTCCGGGTAGCCGAGCGCGAGCTCCACCAGGGCGCGCCGAAGGTCCGACTCCAGCGGCAGGTGGCCACGCAGATCCCGCGCCAGGACGACTTTCGAGAGGTCCTCTTCCCGGATGCGCTCGACGGCTGCGGCGACCGCCGACCGGTACGCCTCCGCGCCGAGCTCGCCGGGCAGCAGCGCCAGCCGGTACTCGTCGCCGAGGGGGGTCGGATGGGGCATCACGGAGTGCGCAGGCTCCCCGGCCCGGCGGATGCGCGTGATCCAGCTGCGGCCGCCACGACGTCCCAGGAGCAGCTCGGGCACGATGAGCGTGCTGGTCGCCGTGCTCTCGTCGTCGAACGCGAAGGTCCCGAAGGCGACGAGGCCCGTGCCGGGCGTGCGCACAGCATCCTCGACGACGGCTGCTGCGGCGGTCTCGCGCCACGCGGCAGACGCCTGCTGGATGCGGTCGGGTCCGGTGAAGTCGAGGCGCAGCGCCTGGCCGATCCCGGCCATCCCGTCGCCCTTGCGAGACCACAGCAGCGGCGCGCGCGCGTCGAGGAAGGGAATGAGCCGGCGGACGTCGTCGAGCGGTGCGGTCTCGACCTCGAGGACCGCCACGCCCGCCTGACGTCGAGCGGTCGGGGCTGATCTCACCGGCCCAGCCTACGCCCGCGTCGCTGTGCGCTCGGTGGGCGCATGACCGGACCACTCCACGCCGGCGGACGGCCTATTGTCTGCCTACCCGACACTCTGTACTTCAACGACAAAGCCGGTCCAGCGGGATATAACATTCATCTATGCCCGTCCCCGTGACCGAAGCCTCCAGCCCCCGGCGGCTCATTCGTGACGAAGTGTTCCTCCGCCTCCTCGACGCGATCGTCGACGGCGACCTGCTTCCTGGCGAGCAGCTCTACGATGCCGAGATCGAGCGGTGGGTCGGCGTCTCGCGCACCCCGGTCCGCGAAGCGCTCAACCAGCTCGCGGCGATGGGCCTCGTCGAGATCCTCCCGCAGCGGCGCACCCGCGTCACGCCGATCGAGCCGCCCCGGCTCCGCGAGCTCATCGTCACGGTCGGGGTGCGCGTCTCCGGGATCGTGCGCGACACCACACCCCTCCTCACCGAGGCCGATCGGGATGCGCTGCGCGCCATCCTGGAGGACGCCGACAGGTCCTCCATCGGCACCGGCCTCTCGAGCGACGGCTTCCTGGGCGTCTTCATCCGGCGGCTGGACAACGCGACCATCGCCCGTCTGCTCAAGCGCCACCTGCCGGAGGTGCTCCGCGCACTGAACGCTGCACCGTCTCAGACGGCGCACGAGAAGGCCCGGCCCGCGTTCAAGGCGCTCGTCGACGCGGCCGTGGCCGGCAAGGCGGACAAGGCGGCTCGCGCCGCCACCGACATCTTCGACAAGGCGCTCGTCACCATCGCGGACGAGTTCGCCGCATCCCACAAGGAGCTCCGCTGATGCCGCTGCCCGTGAGTGACACCGCCCCCGTCGAGCGCCGGCTGCTGCGCGACGTCGTGTACAGCCGCTTGTACGACGGCATCCTCGACGGCACGCTGGAGCCCGGAGAGACGCTCCTCGACGAGAAGCTGACCGCATGGCTCGGCGTCTCGCGCACGCCCATCCGCGAGGCCCTGATGAAGCTCGCCGACATCGGGCTCGTCGAGATGGCCCCGAACCGCTACACCCGTGTGGCGCCGATCGACCTCAAAGCGATCGACGAGGCCATCTACACCACCGGCCTCCTGCATGAGCATGCCGCGCGCACGATCGTCCCGGGCGTCGACAATGCGACCGTCACTCGCCTCGATAAGGCACAGAAGGACGTCAAGAAGGCCGCGAAGGCGCGGGACATCCCTGGCCTCGGGCACGCGTTCAACGACTTCTTCCTCGAGCTGCAGCGAGCCGGCGACAACTCCGTCCTGGTGACGGTGAGCGAGGGGCTCAGCCCCCAGCTGCTGCGGTACATCTCCGTCTGGCAGACACCCTTCGGCGTCGAGGATCTCGCGGCGGCGCTCGCAGGCATCCTCGCCGCCGTCAAGGACCGCGACGGCGCGAAGGCGGGCGACCTGGTCCGTGAGCTGTACGCGGGAACGCTGACGCAGTTCCTCGAGGACTACCGTCGCCGCGACTCCGAGATCGCCGGGAGCCCCGTCTTCTGAGGCAGGGTGCGGGCGGTCAGACCTCGTAGTCGACAGCCGCGCGCGAGGACACGACTGAGCGGATGAACGCCGCCACCTCGCGGTGGGCAGGGTGCTCCTGATACACCTGGACATCGTCCAGGGTCTCGAAATCGCTGATCAGCACGACATCGAAGTTGTCGCCCGGCACGGCGTTGACTCCCACCTGCAGGGACCGCAGCTGCGGGATCACGGCGGGCAGCGACTCCAAGCCGCGCTTGATGCCGGCGGCGTGCTGAGCACGCTCGGTCTCGTCCGTGGTCGCGAGCTTCCACGAGACGACGTGGCGGATGGTCATCGGGCCTCCAGAATGGCGGTGCGCAGGCGGACGGGATCGACGCGCCAATATGTGTGGACGCGGCCGTCGACCAGAACGACGGGTATCTCCTCCACGTACCTCTCGTGAAGGTCGGGCTCCTGCAGGATGTCCCGCTCATCCACCGTCACAGCGGGCGCGTCCGCGGGCAGTTCGGCGATCACCGAGCGGATGATCTCCCGGGCGTCATCGCACAGGTGACAGCCCGGCTTGCCGATGAGGGTGAGCGAGACGGTGAGCACCCCTCCACTCTAAAGCGGTGCGGATGGTGCAGAGACACACTGCAGAGACAAGACAAGCGCCGGACCGAGTGGACCGACGCTTGAGCGGTAGACCGGGGTCTACTTCTTGTTGCGGCGCTGGTGGCGCGTCTTGCGAAGCAGCTTGCGGTGCTTCTTCTTCGCCATACGCTTGCGACGCTTCTTGATAACGGAACCCACGTGGACCTCACAAAGAATCAGGGGTATGCCGCGGGGCGCGCGGCGACACGAGGTGTCAGTCTACCCGACGTCACGCCGAGTCCGCGACGCCGCCCTCTTCGAGGGTGACCGCCTGCAGCATGTGCTCGACCGCGGACTCCGGGACGCGGAACGACCGGCCGAAGCGGATGGCGGGCAACTCGCCGGAATGAACGAGGCGATACACGGTCATGCGGGAGACGCGCATCATGTCGGCCACCTCGGCGACCGTCAGAAAGCGCACGTCCTTCAGATCGTGAGCCATCGTCACCTCCTCTTCCCGGTCATCGTACTCGGGACGGTCAGTCCTTGCGCCACTTCTTCGGGGTCACGCGCTCGGTCGCCGAGGAGACGCGGTGGCGGGTGTCGGCCAGGACCTTGCCGACGGTGCTCGCGAACTCGCGGGTCTCCTCCGCGATGCGGACGCTGATGGCCACATCCTCGTCGGATGCCGTGAAGGGAATGACCCAGTCCTCGACAGCCTCCAGCGGCTCGGGGTCGAGGCGGTAGTAGCGGTGCTGGCCCTCCTCGCGAACGGACACCAGACCCGCCTCGCGCAGCACTTTCAGGTGCTTGGAGACGGTCGGCTGGCTCAATTCCAGACTCGCCACGATCTCGGACACGGATATCTCGCCGACGGAATGCGTCACCTCCGTGTTGCGGTCCAGGAGCACGCGGAGGATCTCGCGCCGCGTTGGATCGGCGATCACGTCGAAGATGTCGGCCATGTCCCCAGGCTAGCCATTCCCCCGGCGCAGTACCACGTCAGGCGCCCGGCCCCTCCGCCCCTCCCGTCCCAGCGCCCTCGCGCGCCACCGTCGAGTCCGCACAGATTGCACGCTGCGGCGGCGTGTCCTGTGCAGTCTTTGCGGACTCGATGGTGGGGCTGTGGATAAGGGGGCGGAGGGTGCGCGGTCAGGGTTGGCTGAGGGGATGGACGAGAACGGGAGCCGGACGAGTGAGCTGCTCAGAGATGGCGTGCCGTGGCGGGCGGTCTTCGGGACGAGATTCCACCGTCCCTTCTACGGAATGCGCACCGAAAGGGCGCCCGACAGCCATCTCGCGCGCTGCCGTGCGGCCTCGGTCGTACTGCCCCGGTATGCGCTCTTCAGCCATCGATCAGCTGCCGTCATCCACGGGATGCCCCTGCCCCGCTGGGCGGAACCGACCGACGTGGAGGTCGCCGTATTCGAGCCCTGCCGCCCGCCCCGGCTGCGCGGCGTTCTCTCCCACCAGCTCACGCCGGACGACCACCGGTGGACGTTCGTCGAAGGCTTGCGCGTTATTGCGGCGCAGGATGCGTGGGCACAGCTCAGTTCGCGGCTGTCGCTCGCCGACCTGGTCGCGATCGGCGACTATCTCATCACCGGTGATGAGCCGTATTCCGGCACACCGCCGCCGCTTGCACGGGACGACCTCGAGGCGTCGGTGCGGCGTCATGGCCGACGCCGTGGAGTACGAAACCTGCGCCTCGCCCTCGACCGGATCCGGTACGGCTCCCTCTCACCGCAAGAGTCCCGCCTCCGGATCGCTTTGGAGGACGCCGGGCTCCCCACGCCGGAGCTGAATCACGTGATCCGGTCCGATGACTGTGGACGGATCGAAGCCATGATCGATCTCGCCTATCCCGACGCTCACGTCGCAGTCGAGTACCTCGGGGATCACCACCGCGTCGATAAGACCGTCTTCCGCAACGACATCCACCGGCGCGAGCGGCTCGTCGAGCTCGGCTGGGACGTGATCTTCGTCACCGCTGCGGACCCCTTCGACGTGGTGGCGTTGCGCGTCCGCAGGGCTCTCCACCGATCGACTACACGATGACTGCACGAAATTCGGCTGAAAGCGTCAAGTCTTCGTGTACTCGGCGGTGGGGCGCGAGGGGGTGGAGGGTGGAGGGCG
>JBQCCO010000171.1:0-26595 GCA_051962155.1 Leifsonia sp.
ATTTTAGGCCAGCGCGAACCCGCCGGGAGTTCCTTATTTAATGACGTATCCCGGGGTGACTACGCCTTACCGGTCGAGCAGTGTCTGGGCTTGACGGTGCGCGCGGACGGTCGAGTCCAGGTCGCGCTCCGGAAGCAGCGACCAGCGTCCAGCGGCCGTCGGTGGTCCCATCCGTGTGACCATGGCCGACCGGGTCGGGACGCGACCCCGATACATCCGCGCGCGCGTCGGCTGGCGCGGACGCTTGTGCGCGCCCGAACCGCCTCCCGTGAGGGTGCGAAGCGGTGCGAGGGTGTCGTTCGTGATCCGGCCGGCCCACACCAGATCCCAGAGGGCCGTCACGAGTTCCGCGTCCTCGATCGCCGCGCCGCGCTCGGTGCCGAGGGCGTCCGACAGCTGGCGGAAGAAATAGCCTCCTCCGCGTCCCAGCGCTGCCAGGATGCCCCGCTGGAGTTCGTCGGGTTCGTGGTCCGACGGCGGCGCGAGGGTGAGCGGCGCGGAATCCGCCAGGTGCAGGCTGATCCAGCCGTCATCGCCGGGCAGGCTGCCGTCCCCGGACCAGATCACCTCACCGGTCGCGGTCAGCTCGTCGAGCATGGCCGGACTGTAGTCACCGACCCGGCTCGGGAGGACCAGCGACTCCCACGCCGACGCCGGGATGCGCGCGCCGGCCAGCTGCTCGATGACGGACGCCACCGCATCCACTCCGCGCAGCGTCGAGCCGATGTGCTGCCACTCCGGGAGGAACCGGCCGAACGTGGCCGTGTCGACGGGTTCGACCTCGTGGCGCAGGGCGGCCAGCGACATGCGGCGGAGCCGGCGCAGCACCTCCGCGTCGCTCCACTCGCTGCCGTGCGCATGCGGACGGAACTCGCCCTCGACCACCCGCCCGTCGCGCGCCAGCCGACGGAGGGCATCGTGGACGATCGCCGGTCCGAGTGCGAGGCGAGCAGCGAGCTCGGACGTCTCGAACGGGCCGTGCGTTCGCGCGTAACGGCTGACCAGGTCGCCGAGCGGGTCCTCGACCGGTTCGATGAACGCCGTGGGAACGCCGATGGGGAGCGGGACCCCGAGCGCATCCCGGAGCCGGCTGGCGTCTTCGATCGCTGCGAACCGCTCGGCGCCGCCGATCGTCACGGACAGGGCGCGATGCGTGTCGACGAGGGTGGCGAGGTGCGCGGCCGCGGTCGCGTGGTCCGCGTGCGGCGGAGCGACCTCCTCGGCTTCCGGATCCGCCGTACCGCCCTCGGCAGGCGGCGCGACGCCCTCCAGTCGCTCGGCGACCTCGTCCACCGACAGCGGGCCGAGCAGGCGGAGCAGATCGGCCACGCCCTCCACCCCCCGCACGCGCCGCTCCGGTGCGAGTCGCTGCAGCTGCAGTTCGACCCGCTCGATGACCGACGGATCGAGCAGCTCCCGGAGCTCCGCGCGCCCGAGCAGCTCGGCGAGCAGCCCGGTGTCGAGCGAGAGGGCTGCCGCGCGGCGCTCCGCCAGCGGGCTGTCGCCCTCGTACATGAACGCAGCGACATATCCGAACAGCAGTGACCTCGCGAACGGCGACGCCGTCTCGGTCGCCGCCTCCACGAGACGGATGGTGCGCTGCTCGATCTGCGTGGCGATGTCCGTCAACGCGGTGAGATCGTAGACGTCCTGAAGCACCTCGCGGATGGTCTCGAGGATGATCGGGAAGCTCGGGTACTTGCGTGCGACATCCAGAAGCTGCGCCGCCTTCTGCCGCTGCTGCCAGAGTGGCGACCGCTTGCCCGGGTTGTACTTCGGAAGCAGCAGCGCACGAGCCGCGGACTCGCGGAACCGGGAGGCGAACAGCGCCGAGCCACCCACCTCTGCCGTCACCAGTTCGTCGAGCTCCTGCGGCTCGAAGACGAAGAGCTCGCCGCCGGGTGGCTGCGCCTCGGTGTCCGGGATGCGCACCACGATGCCGTCGTCGGCCGCCATGGCGCCCGCATCGATCCCGTACCGCTCCCGAACGCGAGCCTGAACCGCGAGCGCCCACGGCGAGTGGACTTGCATGCCGAACGGGGAATGAAGCACGACGCGCCAGTCTCCGAGCTCGTCCCGGAAACGCTCCACGACGAGGGTGCGATCGGTCGGGATGTGGCCGGTCGCCTCCTTCTGTTCCCGGAGGAAGGCGAGGAGGTTGGCCATCGCCCACGCGTCGAGGCCCGCCTCGACGCAGCGCAGTTCCGCATCCCCGGGGGAGGCGCTGCTGAGTTCTCGCACGAACGCGCCCACTGCTCGTCCCAGCTCCGCCGGCCGGCCGATGCCGTCCCCCTTCCAGAACGGCAGTCGCCCGGGCTCCCCGAAGGCCGGCGTCACGAGGACCCGGTCGTGGGTGATCTCCTGGATGCGCCAGCTGGTGGAGCCGAGCGCGAAGACGTCGCCGACACGCGACTCGTAGACCATCTCCTCGTCGAGCTCGCCCACCCGGCTCGCCTTCTCGCCGACCATGTAGACGCCGAAGAGTCCCCTGTCCGGGATGGTCCCGCCGCTCGTCACGGCCAGGCGCTGCGCCCCCGGACGGCCGGTGATCACGCCGGTGTCGCGGTCCCAGACGATGCGCGGCCGCAACTCGGCGAACTCATCGGAGGGGTATCGCCCGGCGAGGAGGTCGAGGGTCGCGTCGTAAGCGCTCCGCGGAAGGGTCGAGAAGGGTGCGCTCCGCCGGACCGTGTCGAACCAGTGGTCGGCATCGATCGGCTCGAGTGCCGCCGCGGCGACGGTCTGCTGCGCGAGGATGTCGAGCGGGTTCGCAGGAACCTTCAGTGACTCGATCAGTCCGGATGTCATGCGCTCGGTGGCCACGGCCGAGTGGATGAGATCGGCCCGGTGCTTGGGAAAGACGACTCCCCGGGAGATCTCTCCCACCTGGTGTCCCGCGCGGCCAACGCGCTGCAACCCGCTCGCCACAGAGGGCGGCGCCTCGACCTGGATGACGAGGTCGACCGCACCCATGTCGATGCCGAGCTCCAGGCTCGAGGTCGCGACCACGCACCGCAGCCTCCCGGACTTGAGGTCGTCCTCGATGAGAGCCCGTTGCTCCTTGCTCACCGAGCCGTGATGCGCTCGGGCGAGCACCAGCGTCTCCGCGTCAGCGACCGCCTGCGACCCGCGGGTCTGGCCCGACCCTCCCATCAGTTCCGCGGGGGCGCGAGCCGGAGAGGCAGGATCGACCGTGCCGCCCAGCACCCGCTCCTCGTAGATCTCGTTGAGCCGTGCCGTCAGCCGCTCGGCCAGCCGTCGCGAGTTCGCGAAGACGATGGTCGAGCGGTTCTCGAGCACCCGCTCGACGATCGCCTCCTCGACGTGCGGCCAGATCGATCCCGCCTGAGGCGGTGAACCGTCGCCGGGGTTCTCGCTCGCGAACGTCGAGGTGCCGAGCTCGCTCATGTCTTCGACGGGCACCACGACACGCAGGTCGAAGCGCTTGCCGGCCGGCGGTGCGACCACCTCCACCATGGCCTGGCCGGCCAGGAACCGGGCCACCTCTTCCGGCGGGCGGACGGTCGCCGACAGGCCGATGCGCTGCGCAGGACGTTCGAGCAGCTCGTCGAGGCGCTCGAGGGAGAGCGCGAGGTGGGCACCCCGCTTGGTCGAGGCGACGGCGTGCACCTCATCCACGATCACCGTCTCGACCGAGGTCAAGGTCTCGCGCGCCTGCGAGGTCAGCATCAGGAACAACGACTCGGGGGTGGTGATGAGGATGTCCGGCGGCGACGTCAGCAGGGCCCGGCGATCCGAGGCCGGGGTATCGCCCGAGCGGACGCCGACGCTCACATGGGGCGGCTCGGCTCCCAGCCGCTTGGCCGTCTGGGTGACGCCGACCAGCGGAGCTCGCAGGTTGCGCTCGACGTCGACCCCGAGCGCCTTGAGCGGCGAGATGTAGAGGACGCGCGTACTCCGCCTGGCATCGGCCGGCCGCGGCTCACTGGCCAGCCGGTCGATCGCCCAGAGGAAGGATGCGAGGGTCTTGCCCGAGCCCGTCGGCGCGATGACCAGCGCGTGCTTTCCGTGCGAGATCGCCTCCCAGGCGCCCACTTGCGCGGCCGTCGGCGCAGCGAAGGCCCCGCGGAACCACTCCCGGGTCGCGGGGGAGAAACGATCGAGGACGTCGGCCATCTCCCCATCCTGCACCCGGCCACCGACAGGAGGGGTGGCTTCGGACGGACCTGTGGATAACCTTCAGCGGGGCAGATTCCCGCGGATGAATGTGGAGATGTCGCCGAGCTCCAGCGGCGAGATGGCGTGTCCCATCCCTTCGTAGATGCGCGCATCGAGCGAGGAGTGGTCCGGCAGCCACTCCGTGGTCCGGTCGAGCGACGCGACGGGGATGGCATCGTCGAGCGTGCCCCGCCCCCAGAACACCGGGACGCGCGCCTCCGCGAGTTCGGCATCCCGCGGCTGAGCGCCCTTCACCACGAACCCCGACAGCTGCACCGCATAGTCGAAGCGCTCGGGCGCCAGACGCAGGAGCTGGAGCGTCAGTGCGCCTCCTTGTGAGAAGCCGAGCAGCCCGGTCGGCGTCCGGGGCTGCTCGTCCAGCCACTCCAGGACGGCACGGGCGGCGGCGTCCGCGTTGCCCGCGAGCGGATCGCCGGGAACGTTGGTGAAGCGCGAGAACCACGCGAAGCCCGGTCCCTCGGGGATGGGCGCGCGCAACGAGGCGATCACCGGCTCCAACGGCAGGTACGCAGCGATGCCGAACAGGTCGGCTTCGTCGGACGCGTAGCCGTGGAGCAGGACCAGCAGCGGCCGGCCCGCCCGGTCTTGCTCGGAGGCGGACCAGAGCACGGCGTCGCGGTCGATGCGCAGGTCGGGAGCGGGGAAGGGCATCCTCCATTGTGTCCTGGGGTCGGGATCCGTCCACAGCCCCCGTCGGAGTGCCGCCCATCCACAGATCCGCCTGGCCCTCGTCGGCCGCGACCGCAGGCGTCCGTAGGATTCATGCATGAGCGTACGCACCCCGGACCCGGACCCCACGCCCGACCCGCTGCCCGGCGACGGCCCCCAGGCAGGCCCGGCCTGGCTGTCCGACATCGAATTGGAGCAGATCCGCCGTCGGCTTCCCCTGCTGTACGTCGAGGCGGTCCCCGTCCGAGTGGATGGGCTGGGCCAGGTGACCGAGGTGGGCATCCTCCTGCGCGCGAACGCCGTCGGGCAGATGACGCGGACACTCGTCTCTGGTCGGGTGATGTACGGCGAGACCCTCCGCGAGGCGCTCTTCCGTCATCTCGAGAAGGATCTGGGGCCGATGGCCTTCCCGCAGTTGCCGGCGAGCCCGATCCCGTTCCAGGTGGCCGAGTACTTCCCGATGCCCGGCGTCACGCCGTACACCGATGAGCGCCAGCACGCCGTGTCGCTCGCCTACGTGGTTCCCGTGACCGGAACATGCGAGCCGCGACAGGATGCGCTGGAGCTGACCTGGATGACGCCGGACGAAGCCACCTCCGCTGCCGTGGGGGAGGAGATGGAGGGCGGCCGGGGTGCGCTGGTCAAGGCCGCCATGGCGTCCCTCGGGCGCATGAGCTGAGCACCGCAACGGCCGCCGAAAAGTCGGTCTTGCACTATTCGGCTAATGGTATTAGCTTTACGGCTATGAACACTTCCGTCGACTCCAACGTCTCGTACCTTCAGCGTCCCGAGGGCCGTGTGAGCTACACCGTCGAGGGGGAAGGCCCTCTCGTCGTCGCCGTGCCCGGCATGGGTGACCTCCGCTCCACCTTCCGGGAGCTCGTCCAGCCGCTGGTCGAGGCGGGATACCGGGTCGCCGTCACCGACCTCCGTGCGCAGGGCGACTCGGACACGACGTTCCGGGAGTTCGGCGACGTCCCGACCGCGCGCGACCTGATCGCTCTGATCGAGGAGCTCGGCGGCCCAGCCGTCGTGCTCGGCAACTCGATGGGCGCCGCTGCGGCCGCCTGGGTGGCCGCGGAACGTCCGGACCTGGTCAGCGGCCTGGTCTTCTACGGCCCGCTGCTGCGGGAGCCGGCGGCGAGCCGCGCCGCCACCGTCGTCCAGCACCTGCTCTATCGCGTCCTCTTCGTCACGCCGTGGGGCGCCGGTGTCTGGGCGGGCTACTACCGCAAGAACCTCAACCCCGGCCGGCAGGCGCCGTGGCTCGGGGAGCAGGTCGCGGCCATCCGCGCGTCCCTCTCGGAGCCCGGCCGTTTGAGCAGCTTCCGCCGACTGACCCTGCAGCTGAACCACTCGGTCGTCGAGCCGCGGCTCCCCGAGGTGCATGCTCCCATGCTGGCCTATGTCGGCGACCTGGACCCGGACTACCGCGACCCGGCGGCCGAGGGGGCGTGGATGGAGTCGATCGGTGCGCAGGTCGTGCGGGTGCCCGAGGCCGGGCACTACCCGCAGTCGCAGCGGCCGGACATCACCCTGCCGGGAACTCTCGCGTTCCTCGCGGAGCGGCGGACGACGGACGGCTCGGCCTGGGCTGCGCGTGCCTAGGGCCGGCCTCACCCGGGCAGCAGTGACCGCGGTCGCGCTCGACGTCGTCGACGAGGGCGGTCCGGCGGGATTCGACCGGCTGACCCTCGCGGCCGTCGCGAGCCGCGCCGGCGTGGCGGTCCCCAGCCTGTACAAGCACGTGGCGTCGCTCGACGACCTGCGGCGGCTCGTGGCGACGCAGTCCCTCAGCGACCTGACCGCCGTGCTGAGCCGGGCGACGGTCGGCCGTGCGGGCCCGGACGCCGTCCGCGCGGCCGCAGCGGCACTCCGCGACTTCGGCCGGCAGCATCCCGGGCGGTATGCGTCCGCGCAGGTCGCGGCGGACCCGTCCGACCCGGCCAACGCCGAGCTCGTGGCACGGGCGGAGGAGACGGTCGGGGTGCTCGCGGGCGTCCTGCGCGGCTTCGGCCTCCCCGACGACGCCCTCATCGACGCGATCAGGATGCTGCGCAGCGCCATCCACGGATTCGTCACCCTGGAGCTCGGCGGCGGCTTCGGCCTCCCGGACGACCTCGATCGCAGCTACGACGTCCTCGTCGAGGGAACCATCGCCGCCCTCACCCGCCTGGCCCCTGACCCGCCTCGCCCCCGCCCTGCCCCTCCGGCTCTCCCTCCCGGCATCGAGTCCGCAGAGACTTGACGCCGAGAGCGCTCCCACTGTGCAATCTCTGCGGACTCGATGGCGGGGGATGCGCCGGCGGGGAGGCTGGAGACAGCCCGGAGAGACGACGAACCCCCGCCTGTCCGCGGTGGAGGCCGGACGAGCGGGGGATCGTGGAGGGTGTGAGGTCAGCCCTGCGCGCGGCGCGAGCCCTGGCCGCGGCGCACGGAGGCGTCGGAGCGCGACGCGGCGGGGCGGGAGCCGCCGTGGTCGCGCTGGCCGGCCGACGGCTGTCCGCCGCGGTGCTGGCCGGCACCGGCGCGCGAGGGCGCTGCCTGCTGGGTGACGGCGGCACGCTGGCCTCCGCGACGGCGCGAGCCGCCGCCTGCACCGGCGGTCTCGGCGACGCCGGCACCGCGGCCAGCGCCACCGACGCGGCCGGAGCCGCTGCCGTCACGCCCACCGACGCGGCCGGAGCCGCCGCCGTCACGGCCGGAGCCGCTGCCATCACGCCCGCCGACACGGCCGGAGCCGCCGCCGTCACGCGCACCCGCACCGCCACCGGCGCCACCGCCGCGACGCGCGCGCTTCCGCTGCGCGTTCGCGCCCTGCGACGTGCCGCCGCCGCCCGCGGGCCGCTGCTCCTGCAGCGACGGCGCGACGTGGGCCGCCACCTGACCGACCAGCGAGACGACGGCCGGGGATGTCGCGGTGACCCGCTGCGGAGTCGCCGCGATCGCGGCCTTGCGCAGCAGGGTCCTCACGTCCTCGGCCTGCGAGGACAGCATGACGGTGACGACGTCACCGGCGCTGCCGGCACGCGCCGTGCGGCCGGAGCGGTGCAGGTACGCCTTGTGCTCCGCGGGCGGGTCCACGTGCACGACGAGCTCGACGTTGTCCACGTGGACGCCACGAGCGGCGACGTCCGTGGCGACGAGCACCTTCACGCTGCCCTCGCCGAAGGCGGCGAGGTTGCGGTCGCGGGCACCCTGTGCGAGGTTGCCGTGCAGGTCGACGGACGGGATACCGGAGGCGGTGAGCTGCTTGGCGAGCTTCTTCGCCTGGTGCTTGGTGCGGGTGAACAGGATGCGGCGGCCGGTGCCGGAGGCGAGCGCCTCCACGAGGGCCTTCTTCTCATCCGGTCCGTCCACCTGGAGGACGTGGTGGGTCATCGCCTCGACCGGGCTGTTCTCGTCGTCGACGGAGTGCAGCACGGGGGAGTGCAGGAAGCGCTTCACCAGCTTGTCCACGCCGTTGTCGAGCGTTGCGGAGAACAGCAAGCGCTGGCCGTCGGCCGGCGTGGCCGCCAGCAGGCGGGTGACGACGGGCAGGAAGCCGAGGTCGGCCATGTGGTCGGCCTCGTCCAGCACGGTGATCTCGATCGCGTCGAGCGAGACGAAGCGCTGCTTCATCAGGTCTTCGAGGCGGCCGGGGCAGGCGACGAGGATGTCGACGCCGGCCTTGAGCTCGGACACCTGCTTGTTCTGCGAGACGCCGCCGAAGACGGTGGACACGCGCAGGTCGTAGCGGTCGGCGAGCGGCCGGATGGCCGTCGCGATCTGGGTGGCCAGCTCACGGGTCGGCGCGAGCACGAGGGCCAGCGGCCGTCCCGCGCGGCGAGGGCCGCCGGCGAGCACGGTGCCGAGGCGGGCGACGAGGGGGAGGCCGAAGGCGATGGTCTTGCCCGAGCCGGTCTTGCCGCGGCCCAGCACGTCCTTGCCCGCGAGGGCGTCGGGGAGCGTGTCGGCCTGGATGGGGAACGGGGTGGTCTTGCCGTCGGCCGCGAGGGCGGCGACGAGCGGAGCGGGAACGCCGAGTTCGGCGAAGGAGAGAGTCACAGAGGTGCCTTTCAGGCATGAGACCCGGTCGGCAGGGCGGACCGGGGTGGGTGGCGAGCGCACCGAGCGGAGCGATCGTTCGCCGTATGAAGAGAAGCGTGCGGGGCATGGCCCGGCGCAACGCGAAGCGTTCTACGACGCCGCGGGCAGAGTTGCCCGCGCATCCACTCTAGGGCATAACGCCGCGCGAGTGCTGAGAGCGCAGGCACAACCGGAGGTCGTAGACTGTCGGCCCGGAAACGAGAGGTGGCCATGGGCGTGCTGGAATCGGAGCTCGAACGTGAACGCACAGTGGTCGCTGAGCTGTATCAGCGGCTCGATCAGCTGCGTGCGGAGACGGAGGAACGTCTCGCTCAGGTGCGCCGCGACAGTGTCGGCAGCAACCATCAGGCACGCAGCGAGCGGGATGCGTTCGCCCGGCTCTACGAGGACCAGTTGACGCAGCTGCGCGACGTCGACGCCCGCCTCGTGTTCGGCCGGCTGCTGCTCGACGAGGCCGTCGACGGCACCGACCACCGGTACATCGGCCGCGTGGGTCTGCGCGACGACGACCAGCGCTCCCTGCTGGTCGACTGGCGCGCGCAGCAGGCGGGCGCCTTCTATCAGGCGACGGCCAGCGAGCCGATGGGCGTGCGCGCCCGTCGTCACCTGACCATGACGGGCCGGCAGGTGACCCGGATCGATGACGAGGTCTTCGACGAGTCCCTGCTGAACGGCGCGCGAACGGGCGAGCAGGTTCAGGGCGAGGGTGCCCTCCTCGCCGCGCTGACCGCGCAGCGCACCGGCCGGATGCACGACATCGTCGCGACCATCCAGGCGGAGCAGGACCGCATCATCCGCTCGGACCTGCGCGGCGCGCTGGTCGTGCAGGGGGGACCGGGCACCGGCAAGACCGCCGTGGCGCTGCACCGCGCCGCCTACCTGCTGTATGCGAACCGCCAGCGGCTGAGCGCATCCGGTGTGCTCGTGGTCGGCCCCTCCGCCGCCTTCCTGCGGTACATCGAGGCCGTGCTCCCCTCCCTCGGCGAGACGGGAGTGGTCATGTCCACCCTGGGCGAGCTGTTCCCGGGCGTGGAGGCGACGGCCGACGATGCGCCGGAGGCCGCCCTCCTGAAGGGCTCGCTGCAGATGGCCCGGCTGCTCTCACGGGCGGTGAAGTCCCGGCAGAAGGCGCCGGCCGAGCCGCAGACGATCGTGGTCGACAACGAGCGGATCGTCGTCGCGCCCGAGCTCATCCATCGCGCCGTCGCGAAGGCCCAGCGCACCGGGAAGCCGCACAATGTCGCCCGCGTGACGTTCGTGAAGAGCGCGCTCGCCGAGCTGACCGAGCAGCTGGCGGCGCAGCTGCGGGCGTCGGGGTCCACGATCGACGACGCGGACCTGAAGGTGCTCCGCGAAGACCTCCGCACCTCCTACGACGTCCGCGTCCTGCTCAACACCGCCTGGCTCCCGCTCACTCCCCAGAAGCTGCTCCAGGACCTCTACGCCCGGCCGTCATGGCTGGCGGAGCTGGCCCCGCGCTGGTCGCAGCACGAGCGGGATGCGCTCCGCCGGGAGCGCACCGAGCCGTTCACCGTGTCGGATGCGGCCCTGCTGGATGAGGCGGCCGAGCTCCTCGGCGACTTCCCGGGCCGGCCCGATCCCGCGGACCGCGAGCGCGACCGCCAGCGCAAGCGCGACCTCGAGAACGCACGCGCCGCCATCCGCAACATGGGCGTGCAGGGTCTGGTGAGCGCCGAACAGCTCGCCGACGGGTTCGCCGAGCAGGAGGACCGCGGCACCACGGCCGAGCGGGCCGCCGCCGACCGCAGCTGGACCTACGGCCACGTCGTCGTGGACGAAGCGCAGGAGCTCTCACCCATGCAGTGGAGGGTGCTGGTGCGCCGCTGCCCGATGAAGTCGTTCACGATCGTCGGCGACATCGCCCAGGTCGCCTCCGCTGCCGGGGCGACGAGCTGGGCGGATGCGCTGAATCCGGTGTTCAAGGATGCGTGGCGGCTGGAGGAGCTCACGGTCAACTACCGCACTCCCGCACAGATCACGCGCGAGGCGGAGCGGCTCGCGACGGCCGCCGGCCTGCCGATCACACCGACGCGAGCGGTGCGGGAGGGCGAGTGGCCCATCCGCCGGGTCCGGGCCGCGGACGGGTCCGCGCACGAAACCGCGGACGCGGGGACGCTCGCCGCGGCGGTCGCGGACGCCGTCGCGCACGACCGCGGCATCGATGCGGGAGGCACCCTCGCCGTCATCGCTGCAGGAGCCGAGCTCACGGCGGTCGCCGCAGCGGTGCTCGGGCGCTTCGGGGACACCGCCGGCCGCGGCGCCGCCGGCCTCTCCCGTCCGATCGCCGTGCTCACCGGATACGAGGCCAAGGGTCTGGAGTTCGACGCCGTCGTCCTCGCCGACCCGGATGCGCTCGCCGCCGAGTCGCCGCGCGGGGCCGCATCCCTCTACGTCGCGATGACCCGTCCCACCCAGCGCCTCACCCTCGTCACCCGCTGAGCGCGCGACAAACGCGCCCGGCGAAACCCGGCGAAAAAGGATAAGACGAGCGGCTCACGCGCCGGGGTAGCGCTCGCCCACGGGGACCTCGACAGGCAGGGTGTTCCCGGCCTGCGCAAGCGGGCACGCCCACGCCGGGTCGTACGCGCACGACGGGTTGTACGCGAAGTTGAAGTCGAGGACCAGCGAGGCCTCGTCGCCGTCCGCGTCCAGTCCGAGGTCGGCGCCCTTGATCGTGTCGAGCAGGTAGCGTCCCCCGCCGTACGTCCCGCCCGCCCGGCCGGCGAGCGCATCCTTCACGGGCACGAAGAGGCCGCCGCCGTACGAAGCGAGCCGCCACACGTCCAGCGTCCCGGCGAAGGGGATGCGCACGGTCCCGAGCAATTCGAACGGCACGACGCCGTCGGTGCCGGTGTCCACGTCCATCCGCACCGCCTCCGTTGCCGGCCGCACGGGCAGCTCGAACCGCCACTCGGGATCGTAGGGAGTGACCGGCAGCCCGGTGAAGCGTCCACGGTCCGCGTCGAGCAGAGGGGATGCGGGGTGCGACGAGAAGAGATCGTTGCGGCCCGAGACCCAGTAGGCGTGCGCCTCCGCCGGGTCGTGGGCGGCGATGCGCCGGACCGATGCGTACAGCGCGAAGACCCGCCGCCGCCAGTCCGCCGTCTGGACGGCGGTCACGGCGCGTGCCGCAAGCCGGCCCGTCCCGGTGGTCGCCTGTTCCGCGTCCGTCATGTCTCCTCCGCCTTCGTCGTCGCCGGGTTCACGGCGCGCTCTGCCGCATCCACTCGTTCCGGATCTGTTTCCGGATCGTAGGCCCAGGTGGGTGCCAGCCGGCGCAGGCGCACCCCGCGCCACTGCCAGAACGCCCACAGCACGGACCAGGCGACCGGCGTCAGCACCCCGGCGCGCGCGATCAGCTGGTCCCGGTAGAGCGTCCGCACTCGCCCGTTCTCGTCCGGTCCGGCGGGGTCCGGCGCGATCGCCATCCGGTGGTCCAGCCGGGGGATCGCCGACAGCATCCCTCCGGTCCCCCCACCGCTGTCGCGCAGGATGCGCGTCGCGCGTTCGCGCGGATCGGTCGACCGCAGTGTGTCGAGGCGGACCGCCTGGGTCCCGACGCTGAACGCGCCGAGCGCCTTCACCCGCACCCGGTGCTCCGCGCCCCAGCGCGTCGGGAAGCCGGCCGGCTCGTCCGAGCGGAAGTCCACCCAGGGCATCGCCACCTCGCGGAACGCCGTCGGGCTCTGCAGCGCACGCCAGGCCGCGTCCGGGTCGCAGTCGAGCGTCAGCTTGAGGAGCACGCGCATGCTCCCAGTCTCGCCCCTCCAGGCCGTCGCGCGCCTCGGGATGCTCGACTCAGAGACATTCCTCGGCTCGCGCCAGCAGCAGCTCGCGTTCCCGTGCGTTCCCGGTCATCGCCGCAGCGCGCTGGAACTCCTGGCGCGCCTCCTCCCGCCGTCCCAGCCGCAGGAGCAGGTCGGCGCGGACCGAGGGGAGCAGGTGGTACGACGCCAGCGCTCCGTCGATCGCGAGCCGGTCGACGACCTCGAGGCCGGCCGAGGGGCCGTAGGCCATCGACAGCGCGACCGCACGGTTCAGCTCCACCACTGCGGAGGGGCGCAGCTCGGCGAGCGCGCCGTACAGCGCGACGATCTCCTCCCAATCCGTGGCCTCGGCCGTGGGCGCGGTCGCGTGACAGGCCGCGATCGCCGCCTGCAGGGCGTATGGACCACGGCTCACCGGCGGCCGACGGCTCAGCCGGAGCGCGTCGGAACGCTCCAGCGCCGCGACTCCCCGGCCGATCAGGAGGCGGTCCCAGCGCGCCCGGTCCTGGTCCTGCAGCAGGATGGGCGATCCGTCCGCCGCCGTCCGTGCGGTGAGCCGCGACGCCTGGAACTCCATCAGCGCGACCAGGCCGTGCACCTCCGGCTCGCGCGGAGTGAGCTCGGCGAGCACGCGGCCGAGCCGCAGCGCCTCGCGGCACAGGTCGGGCCGCATCCAGTCGTCGCCCGCCGTCGCCGAGTAGCCCTCGTTGAAGATCAGGTAGACGACCTCGAGCACCGAGGCGAGGCGCTCCGGGAACTCGGCCCGCTCCGGGACCTCGAACGGCACGCCGGCCGCGGTCAGCGTCCGCTTGGCCCGCACGATGCGCTGCGCGATGGTGGCGGGCGGCACGAGGAACGCCCGCGCGATCTCGTCGGTGGTGAGGCCGCCGAGCAGCTTCAGCGTCAGGGCGACGCGCGATGCCTGCGGGAGCACGGGGTGGCACGCGACGAACACCAGCCGCAGCAGGTCGTCGCCGATCGGCTCCTGCGCGACGCGGGCCGGATCGTCGTCGCCGAGCTCCTGCTCCAGGTCGTGGGCGATCGCGGCGTAGCGGTCGTCGAGTCGTTCGCGCCGCCTCCAGCCGTCGACGGCTCGGCGCTTGGCGACGGTGGTCAGCCAGGCTCCGGGATTGCGGGGTATGCCGGAGGCCGGCCACTGCTCGAGCGCAGCGACGAGCGCATCCTGGGCAAGTTCTTCGGCCAGCCCGACGTCGCCGGTCGTGCGGGCGAGCCCGGCGATCAGCCGCCCCGACTCGATCCGCCACACCGAGTCGATCGCGCGGCGGATCTCGTCCAGCGGGGTGCGCTCGCCGTCCGTCATCGGCGCCCGCCGCCGGCGACTCGGCGCACGTCGACCGTTCCCCGCGTCAGCGGCAGGCGGCGCGCCCACTCCAGTGCCTCGTCCTCGCCGGCCGTCTGCAGCATCCAGAGCCCTTCGACCCGGCCGGCCACCGCACCGGTTTCGGGCGGGGCCGGCGGGATGCGGCTCAGGATGCGCTCCTCGCCGTCGAAGTGGATGCGCGTGCCGGTCTCCGCGGGCTCCAGCGCCTCCGCGGCGAGCAGCACGCCGGCGCGCACGAGCTCCTGCTCGTAGCGGTCGAGCGCCGCCGGATCGTCGCACAGCGGCGCGGCGTCCCCGCCCTCGGCGAGTGCCATCAGCACGTAACGCATGGTCCCATCCTCTCCTCGAAACGGATCCCCGTCACCGACACGTCGATCAGCGGGAAGCCGTTTCGACGTGGATGTCGGTGGCGTGCGCTAGAACGGAAGCATGGCGATCCGCTATTGGATGGGCGTGGTGCAGCGCGACCACGTGCTGCGCGGCGTCGCCGGCGGTTTCGCCCAGGTCAACCACGGCGCTCGCGGTCCGCTGGAGTGGATGGGCGCAGCCGACGGTTTCGTGTACTACTCGCCGCGGGACTCGTTCCCCGATGGCGAGCCGCTGAAGCAGGTCACCGCCGTCGGGCGCGTGGCGGACGGCGAGGCGTTCCAGGTGACGCAGGGTCCGTCGATGAGCGGTCCGGCGTCCGACTTCAAGCCCTGGCGGCGCCGCATCGAGTGGGACCATGACGCGGTGGCCATCCCGATCCGTCCGCTGCTGGGCTCGCTCGACTTCACGCGTGACCGGCCGGACTGGGGCTACCAGCTGCGCCGCGGGGTCATCGAGCTGTCCCGACACGACTTCGAGCTGATCCGCCGGCAGATGCGGCCGTCACCCGGCGAAACCCGGCAGGGCCGCGCAGAGGCCCGCATTACGATGGCCCGGTGACCCAGCCGATCGGTGCCGTTCCTCCCGCGTGGGTCGACATCGCCGCTGCGGGACGACTCGGCGCGTCCGACACTGTGACCGTCCTCCGAGCTCCCCGTCAGAACGGCCCGACCGCACCGGAATGATCGGGCGCTCACGTAGGTTCGACTCCACAGGAGGTTTTATTCAATGAAAGCCGTGCTGAACGACACCGTGATCGCCGAGGCCCCGCAGGAGGACCTCATCCACATCGAGGGCAACTGGTACTTCCCGCCGGCGAGCGTGAAGTCCGAGTACCTCGTCGAGAGCGACACGCCGTACACCTGTCCGTGGAAGGGCGAATGCCAATATTTCTCGGTGAAGTCTGGCGACTCCCTGCTGCAGGACCGCGCATGGAGCTACCCGACCCCGTACCCGAGCTCGTTCGACCGGGTCGGCAAGGACTACAGCAACTACGTGGCGTTCTGGAAGGATGTCCGCGTCGTCGACTGACGACATGATCGCCCTGCTCGCGCCACGAAAACGTGCGGGGTGAGCCACCGGGATCGGCGCGCCGCTACGGGTAGTCTGTTCGGGAACCACCGATCGGGAGCAGAACCCTGAGCATCATCCTCGGATACGATCCGACCACCCTGCGCGAGCGCGTCGATCTGCGCGCTGCCGGCGAGCGTCTGGAGGAGCTGGGCAGTCTGCGCAGCCTGAGCGCGCTCAACGAGAAGGCCGTGCTGCTGCGGCTGCTGGGCCGGCTGGACGAGGCGTACGAGGTCGCGAACGAGGCCGTCCGGCAGGCGCGATTCACGGGCGACCGGGAGCAGCTGCTCGGTGCGCGCATCCGCCGGGCGCAGGTGCTGCAGTACCAGGGCAAGACCGATGAGGCCGTGGTGGAGCTGACGGGCTGCGTGGATGAGGCGCGCGGTCGCGAGTGGACCGCGCTGGAGGCGTTCGCCGTGCAGAACCGCGGCAAGGTGCACTTCGACGTCGGAGACTACGAGAACGCGCTCGCGGACATGACGGCGGCCGTCTTCCTGCGGGAGAAGCTGGGCGCGTCGCCGGCCGAGATCCAGGCGGCCCTCACGGCCGTGGCCGTGGTGCAGTCGGCGCTCGAAGCGCAGCGCGGCTCGGCCTCCGGCTCCGGCCTCGGGTCCGCCACCGAATCCGGCTCCGAGCCGAACGATGAGGGCGACGGCGATCACGCGTAGGATGCACGGCATGGAGGATCGGAGCACCCCGGAAGGGATCCGCCGCTGATGGCCGAGCTGGACCGCGTGCGCCGATGGGCGGAGGCACTCATCGCCCTCCATCTCGATCCGGCCGTGTGGACCTTCGGCTTCGACAACGCCAAGACGCGTGCCGGCCTGTGCAATTACACCTCGAAGCGGATCACCGTCTCGCGCTACCTGGCCGGGCGCTACGAGGACGACGAGATCCACCAGATCCTGCTGCACGAGGTCGCTCACGCGCTCGCCGGCTCCCGTGCCGGGCACGGGCCGCGCTGGCGGGCGATCGCCCTCGACCTCGGCTACGAGGGCAAGCGGCTGCACGGCGGCGCGATCGCCGACGACCTGGCGCCCTGGGTGGGCACCTGTCCGAACGGCCACACGCATTACCGCTATCGCAAGCCCGCCCGTGCGCTGGCGTGCGGCGCATGCAGCCGCCGGTTCGACGCGGCGAACCTGATCTCCTGGCAGCACCGCGAGGTCTCGCCGGCGCAGCGCCGGGTCGCCGCCGCCGCCGCGAACGAGTAGCCGGGGCAGGACCTCTCAGGCGTGCTCGACGCTCAGCCGGGCGTCGAGCCCATCCCGCACCGCCGGCCATTCCTCACGGAGGATCGAGTACACGGCGGTGTCCCGCCAGCTGCCATCCGCGCGGCGCTGGGTGTGCCGGAGGATGCCTTCGAAGCGTGCGCCGATCCGGAGGATCGCGGCCCGGGAGCGGTCGTTCAGCACATCGGCCTGCAGCTTGACCCGCTCGAACCCGTGGTCGAACGCCGTGCCCAGCAGCAGCCGCTTGGTCTCGGCATTCACCCGGGTGCCCCACACCTCGGGGGCGTAGGCCGTCCACCCGATGTGGGCCGACTCGTTCACCAGGTCGAAGTCGCCGAGCGTGGTGGTGCCGACCAGGCGATCCCCGTCACGGATCACGACCGCGGTCACGTTGCTCCGCTCCCAGTCGAGGTACCCGATGACGAACGTGCGCCACTCCTCGTACGTGTCGCGGAACCCGGCCAGCCCGCCGCCCCAGCCACCGGCGAACACCTCGGGGCGCCCGATCGCGTCGAACAGATCGGGAAGGTCGTCGAGGGTCAGCGCCCGCAGGCGCACCGTGGCGCCCTCCAGGTGGACGCGCGGATCCGGCCGGTACGCAGTCATCAGCTCAGTATGCCAGGGCCACCCCGTCCGTCCCCGTCCGATGCAACTGCCACTATGGGTTACATGGCGACTTCAGCGATCCTCACCCGAGGCACCGGCCAATGGATGGAGCCCCACGACGGACAGCGCTGGTGGTTCGACTCGGGCTCACTGGCCCTCGACTTCGCCTACACGGGCGGGCTGGACGACGAGCTCGACGAGTGGCGGACCGTCCGTGACGCGTCCGGCCTCAATGACTGGCTGGTCGAGCGCTTCCCCGAGGTCGCGCCGACCGCCGGCGAGCGCGAGTTCCGCGACGCCCGCGCCCTCCGCTCGGCGCTCGGCCGTCTGGCGCGTCAGGCGAGCCCGGGTGAGCTCCTGTCGCCCGACGACGTGGATGTGGTGAACCTGTTCGCGGCGACGCCCGACATCCCTCCGGTCCTCGCCGGCGGCGGCCGCCAGGCCGGACGCACGAAGGCGCGTCCTCACCAGGCGCTCGGCTCCATCGCCCGCGACGCCGTCCACGTCTTCGGCCCGGACGTCGACGGACGCATCCGGGAGTGCTCCGCCGACGACTGCCGCCTGGTGTACCTGGACACCTCGCGCGGCGGCACGCGGCGCTGGTGCTCGATGCAGCGCTGCGGCAACCGCGCCAAGGTGCGAGCGCACCGTGCCCGCGCGGCCCGAGCCGTACACTGACGCCCGCACGGCACGCACCCCACACACCGCACCGCGCCGCAGCGCGCCACAATAGAGGGATGCCGCGTTCCGTCGACCTCAACAGCGATCTGGGCGAGTCGTTCGGCGCCTGGACGATGGGAGACGACGCCGCCCTGCTGCGGATCGTCTCCAGCGCCAACGTGGCGTGCGGCTTCCACGCGGGGGACCCATCCACCATGCTCGCCACCTGCCGGGAGGCCGAGGCGAACGGCGTCACCGTCGGCGCCCACGTCTCGTACCGCGATCTGCCGGGCTTCGGCCGCCGGAGCATGGACGTGCCCGCCGGAGAGCTGCGGGACGAGGTCCTGTACCAGCTTGCCGCGCTGTCGGGCCTTGCCCGCGTCGCCGGAACGGCCGTCCGCTACGTCAAGCCGCACGGCGCCCTGTACAACCGCATCGTGCGGGACGCGGCGCAGGCGCGAGCGGTGGTGGACGCGGTGGTCGCGTTCGACCCGGCGCTCCCGCTGCTCGGCCTGGCCGGGTCAGCGGTGGAGCGCGCCGCCGCGGATGCCGGTCTGCGCTTCGTCCGCGAAGCGTTCGTCGACCGCGGCTACCGCGCCGACGGGACGCTCGTCCCGCGCACCGATCCCGGAGCTCTGCTCACGGAAGCGCCCGAGATCGCGGAGCGTGCCGTCCGCATGGTGACCGCAGGGACCGTCGACGCCGTCGACGGCACGGCCGTCCGCCTCGAGGTCGACTCGCTGTGCGTCCACGGCGACACTTCGGGAGCGGTGGCGATGGCGCGCGCGGTTCGCAGCGCGCTGGCCGCAGCGGCCATCCAGGTGGAGCCGTTCGTATGACGCGCCGGATCCTGCCGCTGGGCGACCACGCGCTCCTCGTGGAGCTGGACGACCTGGATGCCGTGCTCGCCCTGTTCCGCGGCCTCGACGCCACGCGGCCGGAGGGAGTGGTGGACCTGGTGCCCGCCGCCCGGACGATCGCGGTCCTCCTGGAGCCGCGCATCCTCCCGCTCAGCTCCGCCCGCTCCTGGGTCGAGCGCACCGTCCCGCTCGACGTGGATGCGACGCACGAGCGCCTGGTCGAGCTCGAGGTCGCGTATGACGGCGAGGACCTGGCGGAGGCCGCGCGGCTCACCGGTCGCACCCCGGCCGAGCTGGTCGCCTTCCACACCGGTTCGACCTGGCGCGTCGCCTTCGGCGGCTTCTCGCCCGGATTCGCCTACCTGGCGACCGACCGGCCCCTCGACGTTCCCCGCCGGGACACCCCGCGGACCGCCGTGCCTCCCGGTTCGGTCGGGCTGGCGGGCGCCTTCAGCGGTGTGTATCCGCGCTCGAGCCCGGGCGGCTGGCAGCTCATCGGGCGGACGGATGCGGTGCTCTGGGACGAGACGGCGGATCCACCTGCTCTGCTGCGGCCGGGAACCGTCGTCCGCTTCCGGGAGGCGCTGTGAGCGGCCTCCGCGTGCTCCGTCCCGGCCCCCTGGCGCTGGTGCAGGACCTGGGCCGGCCGGGCTTCGCCGCCGTGGGTGTCGGACGCTCGGGCGCCCTCGACCGCGGCGCTCTCCGGCTGGGCAACCGCCTCCTCGGCAACCCCGAGAGCGATGCCGGCATCGAGGTGCTGCTGGGCGGATTCGTGGCGCGCTTCGAACAGGACACCTGGTTCGCCGTCACCGGAGCGACCGGCCGGCTGCTGCTCGACGGCCGATCGATGGATGCGCACACCGCCGTCCATGCCGGCGCCGGTCAGGTGCTCCGCATCGGGACGGCCACCTCCGGAGTGCGCTGGTACCTGACCGTGCGCGGAGGCGTCGCCGTCGCGCCGGTGCTCGGCTCCCGCTCCCGCGACACCCTCGCGGGCCTCGGCCCCGCGCCCCTGCGAGCGGGCGACCTGATCCCGCTCGGCGACCATCCAGGAACCGATCTGCCGCTGCTCGACTTCGTGCCGGTGGCCGAGCCGGCGATGGATGCGGTGGAAGTCCGCGCGCACCGCGGCCCGCGCGCCGACTGGTTCACCGAGGCGGCGCTGGAGGCGTTCTTCACCGACGAGTGGCGCGCCGGCGCCGAGAGCGACCGCATCGGCATCCGGTTGGACCCCCCCGCAGCCTCCCTCGCATGCCGCCCATGCCACGCGTTCCCCCGCCGTCGCGTCAGCGTTGATCGAGCGCGCCGTGAACCGGGAGCTGCCGAGCGAGCCCATGGTGGCGGGCGCCGTGCAGGTCTCGCCGGACGGCCGGCCCACGGTGCTGCTGGCCGACCATCCCGTCACCGGCGGCTACCCGGTGATCGCCGTCGTCTCCGACACCACCCTCGACCTCTTCGCGCAGCTCCGTCCCGGCCAGCCGGTGACGTTCCGTCACGCCTGAGGGCCCGAGCGACCCCTCACTCCCGCCGCGTGCCCGTCTGGAAGATGCTGCGCGCGGGCGCCGGCGACGGCACGCTGGTCGCGTCGGTGACGATCGGCGCGCCGGCGGCGAACGTCCGCAACTCCTCGCCCGCCACGGCCTTCGCGGGATGCGGACCGCTCGCCAGCAGGCGCGGCAGCCACTCCAGCGGCAGCGGCGCGTCCGAACCCACGAGAACCACGTTCCCGAACCGGCGGCCCTTCAGCACCTGCGTCTCGGCGAGCGCAGCAACATGTCCCACCACCGCGCCGAGCGTGGAGACCTGGCTGCGCGCGAAGCTGAGTGGCGGCCCGTCCGCGACGTTGACGAGGACGATCCCGTCCGGCTTCAGCAGCGACACGGCCGACCGGTAGAACTCCATGCTCGTCACGTGCGCCGGCGTACGCGACCCGCTGAAGATGTCCACCACGAGCAGGTCGACCGATCCCCGCAGCCCGGCGGGCAGCTTGCCGACGACCTCGCGGGCGTCGCCGTGGCGGATGCGGATCTGCGCGTAGCGGGGGAGCGGCAGCTGCTCGCGCACCAGGTCCACCAGCCGGCTCTCCAGCTCCACCACCTGCTGCCGCGAGCCCGGCCGGGTGTACGCGATGTAGCGGGGGAGGGTCAGTGCGCCGGCGCCGAGGTGCACGGCGGTGATCGGCTGGCCCGGTTCGCCGATGAGGTCGATCACATTGCCCATGCGCTGGACGTACTCGAAGAACAGCTGGGACGGGTCGTCCAGGTTCACGTGGGACTGCGGGGTTCCGTCCACGACCAGCTGATAGGCGCCGGGAACGAAGCGGTCCGGCTCCACCGTCGCCAGATAGCCGCTCTCGGCGAGGGTGACCGACGGGTTCTGCTGGGCCGGATTCTGGGGCACATCGGCAGCCTAGCCGCGCGCGCTCCACCCGATCTCCACCCGGCCTCCACCTGTGGATGGTGCCCTCGCCGCCGCACAGCCGCGACTCTGGATGTCGTGGCCGGGAACCCAGCCGGAAAGGTTGAGAGCGATGAGCATCCAGACGATCGCCAACGTGGTCCTGATCATCCTGCTGATCGGGTGGGTCGGTTACCGGCAGCTGACCTGGCGGCCGGTCGTCGTGTCGGCGATGTGGCGCCTCCCCATCATCCTGGCGATCGCCGGGGTCGCGATCCTGGCCCAGCAGACGAAGCCCGTGGCGGTCACCCCGCTCGACCTCGCTGTCGTGGCCGGCGAGATCGGGCTGTCGCTGGCCCTGGGAGGGTGGATGGGCGCGATCGCGCATTTCCGCCGCCTCCCCGAGCCGATCGCGGCCGGCCGGAGGCCCGGCGAGTTCGCGACCTACGAGTCGCAGACCGGCGTCTGGGGACTGATGCTCTGGGTGGTCATCATCGCCGTGCGGATCGGAGTGGATGTGGTGGCCACCCAGGCCGGCGCCCACCTGGTCACCTCGACCGGTGTCATCCTGCTCGTCTTCGCCGCCAACCGCGCCGCGCGCACCGCGGTGTTCGCCGCCCGGCTCGACCGGCACGCCGCCGCCACCACGACCACGCCGACCGGCGCATGATGGTCCCGTGAACTTCTCCCGTACGCCGAGCCCGCTCGCCGTCGCGCTGAACCTGATCGGCGCGGTCGTCGTCGCCTGGTCTCTCGCGGTCACCCACTCCGGGCAGCGCCCGGTGTGGGTGACCGTCGTCGGCGTGGTGGCGGTCGGAGCGTGGGCGGGCCGGGCCGCGTTCGCTGCGATCCGCCTGCAGCGACTCGCCCTGGCGCTGGCCGTCCTCGCGGCACTGGCCGGCGCGGTGACAGCGGCTCCGACGGACAGCCTGATGATCGTCCCGGCCGCCGCCGGCATCATGTCGCTCATCAGCGACGAGCTCCGCCCGCTCTGGCAGGGACTCGCGCTCGCCGTGGCTGTGCTGGTCATCATCCCGCTGGGCGCCCTGCCGTTCGGGACCGGCGTCATCCCCGTTCTCGCCATGATGGGCGGCATCCTCCTGGCCGTATTCGCGGGTCTCAGCCGCCGCCAGTTCCGGCTGTCCGAAGCGCAGGCCGCCGAGTTGCGCGAGCGCGACCTGACCATGCGCGAGGAGGCCTCGCGGATCGCCATCGCCCGCGACCTGCACGACGTGCTCGCCCACAGCCTCGGCGGTCTCGTCATCCAGCTGGATGCGGTGGATGCGCTCCTCGAGGCCGGCGACGCGTCCGCCGCCCGGGCACGGGTGGTGGATGCGCGCGACCTCGCCGCCGAGGGGCTCTCGGAGGCGCGGCGTGCCGTCGCCGCACTCCGCGACCCGGCCTCCCGCGAGCAGGGTGCGCGCACCGCTCCCGACCTGGAGGCGTCCCTCCGCGATCTCGTGGCGGCGCACCGCTCCCTCGGCGGCGACGCGGAGCTCGCCGTGTCCGGCGAGGGCCGGGAGCTCGCCGCGGATCAGGCCGCCGCCGTGCAGCGGGCGCTGCAGGAGGCGCTGAGCAACGCCCGCAAGCATGCGCCGGGCGCACCCGTGGCGGCGCGGCTCGACTGGCAGACTGACCGGGTGCGTCTCACCGTCTCCAACCCGCTCGTCGGTTCCGACCCGCGGAGCGCCCCCGACTGGCACACCGCCTCCGACCGGCACACCGCGGACGCTGTCCTCGCCCGCTCCGGGGGAGGCCACGGGCTCGAGGGGATGCGCGAGCGCTTCGCCGCCCTCCCGCTCGGCGGCACCGCCACCGCCGCGAGCGACGAAGGCCGCTTCACTGTGACCGCCGAGACGATGCTCCCGTGACCGCCGAGCGCCGCATCCGGGTCGCCGTGGCGGACGACCAGGCGATCATCCGCGACGGCCTCGTCACCGTGCTCGGCCTGCTGCCGGACGTGGAGGTCGTGGGCGAGGCGGCGGACGGCGAACAGGCGGTCGCGCTCGCCGTGACCGAGCATCCCGATGTGCTCCTGATGGACCTGCGGATGCCGGTCCTCGACGGCGCCGCCGCGACCGCGCGGGTGACGGCCGAGGCTCCCGCCACCGCCGTCCTCGTTCTCACGACCTACGCCGACGACGAGTCGATCCTCGGCGCGCTGCGCGCGGGCGCCCGCGGCTACTTGACGAAGGACGCGGGACGCGCCGAGCTCGCCGCCGCCGTCCGCGCGGTGGCGAGCGGCCAGTCCACGTTCGCCCCCGAGGTCGGCGCCCGCATCGTCAGCTCCCTCAGCGCCGCAGCGCCTCCGCCGGCCGATGCCGCCGGCGCGCTGATGACCCGCTTCCCGGCCCTGACCCGCCGCGAGGCCGAGGTGCTCGCCCTCGTCGGCGACGGCCTCAGCAACGGCGAGATCGCCCGCACCCTCTTCGTCAGCGTCGCGACCGTCAAGACGCACATCAACGCCATCTTCGCCAAGCTCGCCGTCCGCGACCGCGCGCAGGCGATCGCCCTCGTCCGCCGGTAGCGCACGCGGCGCTCCGGGGGAAGGATGGATGCTGTGAGCGACCCGAGCACCCCGCCCCCGTCCTCCGCCGACCGTGTCCTCGTCACCGGCGGCTCGGGTTTCCTCGGCGCGCACTGCGTGCTCGCGCTGCTCGACGCCGGCTACCGCGTCCGGACCACCGTCCGCTCGCCCGCGCGGTCGGCCGATGTCCGGTCCCAGCTCGCGGCGGGAGGGGTCGACGACCCGGGCGACCGGCTGGAGTTCGCCATCGCCGACCTCACCTCGGACGACGGCTGGGCCGACGCCGTCGCCGGATGCCGCTACGTCCTGCACGTCGCGTCGCCGTTCCCCTCCGCTCAGCCCAAGAATCCGGACGACCTGATCGTGCCCGCCCGCGACGGAGCCCTCCGTGTGCTGCGGGCGGCGCGTGCCGCCGGCGTCGAGCGCGTGGTGCTCACGTCCTCGTTCGCCGCCATCGGCTACGGCCACGCTCCGACCGATCGGGCCTTCACCGAAGAGGACTGGACGGAGCTCGACAGCGGACGCCCGCTCAGCGCGTACGTGCGGTCGAAGACCATCGCCGAACGCTCCGCCTGGGCCTTCGTCGGCACCGAGCTGGGAGCTCTCCAGCTCGCGACGGTGAATCCGGTCGGCATCCTCGGGCCCGTGCTCGGCCCCGACATCTCGACCTCCGTGGAGCTCATCCGCCTGGTGAAGGAGGGACGCCTCCCGCGCCTCCCGGACGTCCACTTCGGCGTCGTGGACGTGCGCGACGTCGCCGCTCTCCACCTGCTGGCGATGACCCGTCCGGAGGCGGCCGGGCAGCGGTTCCTCGCCATCGCGGGCGAGGTGATGAGCGCGCAGGAGATCGCCCTGCTCATCCGCGGCCACCTGGGGGAGCGCGCCGGCCGGCGGGTCAGCACGAAGCTCATGCCCGAATGGATGCTGAAGGCCGCAGCGCCGTTCAGCCGTCGCGTCCGCGACGCGCTTCCCGACATCGGGACCGTCCGCCGGGCCTCCGGCGAGAAGGCCAGGACGGTGCTCGGCTGGGCTCCGCGTTCGCGTGAAGAGGCCGTCCTCGCCACTGTCGACACGCTCCCGACCTACCATCCGCGCCGCCGCTGACCGGAAGGAATATCGGGAACGACGGGGCGTTATACCCCAGTACGCCGCTCCGGTCAAGAAAGGACTGGACATGGCGCGTCTATTTGACATATAGTGGTTCTTTGCGCTCCCAGTCAAGCTTCTGCCTTCATATTGCGGTCGGCTCTGACGTCATCGCGCGCGCCTGGGCCCGTCCTTTCGGGTCAGATACGGCAGCGCGCCCCGGCTGGGAGTTCTCGTCCAGACAATTACACGACCGTCAGTAACTCGGCCTACGGGGCCCACGGAGGTTATTTCCTTGGCTGCTGCGCGCAACGCAACCAACACCGACAAGACACCCAAGAACGGACGAGCCGCATCACGACTCTCCTTCGCCAAGATCACGGACACCCTCACTGTTCCCGATCTGCTCGCACTGCAGACGGAGAGCTTCGACTGGCTGGTCGGAAACGACGCGTGGAAGGCGCGCGTCGTCGAGGCCGAAGCCCAGGGTCGCCAGGATCTGCCCGCCAACACGGGCCTCGAGGAGATCTTCGAGGAGATCTCTCCCATCGAGGACCTCGGCGAGACCATGCAGCTCTCGTTCACGAACCCGTTCCTCGAGGAGAAGAAGTACTCGATCGACGAGTGCAAGGAGAAGGGCAAGACCTACTCCGCCCCGCTCTACGTCGAGGCCGAGTTCATGAATCACCTCACCGGTGAGATCAAGACCCAGACGGTCTTCATGGGCGACTTCCCGCTCATGACCGAGAAGGGCACCTTCATCATCAACGGCACCGAGCGTGTCGTCGTGTCGCAGCTCGTCCGCTCGCCGGGCGTCTACTTCGAGGCCACCGCCGACAAGACCTCCGACAAGGACATCTACTCGGCCCGCGTGATCCCGAGCCGTGGTGCCTGGCTGGAGTTCGAGATCGACAAGCGCGACCAGGTCGGTGTCCGCATCGACCGCAAGCGCAAGCAGTCGGTCACCGTGTTCCTCAAGGCCCTTGGGCTCACGAGCGAGGAGATCCTCTCCGAGTTCGCCGGCTACCAGTCGATCGAGCTGACCCTCGAGAAGGACGCCATCCTCACCAAGGAGGAGGCGCTCAAGGACATCTACCGCAAGCTCCGTCCGGGCGAGCAGGTCGCCGCCGAGGCCGCGCGTGCGCTGCTCGACAACTTCTACTTCAACTCCAAGCGCTACGACCTCGCGAAGGTCGGCCGCTACAAGATCAACCGGAAGCTCGGCCTCGACGCCCCGCTGTCCGAGTCGGTGCTGACCGTCCAGGACATCATCGCCACGATCAAGTACCTGGTCGCCCTGCACGACGGCCAGACCACGATCAAGGGGATCCGGAACGGCCAGCAGACGGACATCCGTCTCGACGTGGACGACATCGACCACTTCGGCAACCGCCGCATCCGCGCGGTCGGCGAGCTCATCCAGAACCAGGTCCGCACCGGTCTGTCGCGCATGGAGCGCGTCGTGCGCGAGCGCATGACCACGCAGGACATCGAGGCGATCACCCCGCAGACCCTGATCAACGTGCGACCCGTCGTCGCCGCGATCAAGGAGTTCTTCGGCACGTCGCAGCTGTCGCAGTTCATGGACCAGAACAACCCGCTCGCGGGTCTGACCCACAAGCGCCGCCTCTCCGCGCTCGGCCCCGGTGGTCTGAGCCGTGAGCGCGCCGGCGTCGAGGTCCGTGACGTCCACCCGTCGCAC
>JBQCCO010000172.1:0-2554 GCA_051962155.1 Leifsonia sp.
CCCGGTCCCACTGCGCCTCGACGCGTCGGGTCCGGTCACGGTTCCGCGCATCGCCGCGTCCGGCCGTCTGGCCGGTCGGCCCCAGACTCTGGGCGGCCACTCCAACGTCATCGTCCCGCCCGGTGGGTTCGTGACGGCGAGCACGCGATGAGGATGGACGCATGAACGCCAACGTCACCATCAACGATGTCGCCCGCGCCGCGGGGGTCAGCAAGTCGCTCGTCTCGCTCACGCTGAACGCACGGCCGGGGGTCGCCAGCGAGACGCGGGAGCGCATCCTGGAGACCGCCCGCTCGCTCGGCTGGACCCCGAATCCGGGCGCCCGCGGCCTCACCACGCGCCGCGCCTACGCGCTCGGCCTGGTGCTGCGCCGGGAGCCGCGGACCATCGAGGTCGACCCGTTCTTCGCGGCGTTCATCGCGGGCGTGGAGACCGTGCTCTCCGAGCGCGGGAACGTGCTCGTCCTGACCGTCGTGCCGGACCGGACAGCCGAGGAGCGCGCGTACGAGCGGCTCGCCGCCGACAAGCGAGTCGACGGCTTCCTCCTCACCGACCTGCTCGCCGAGGATGAGCGCATCCCGTTGATCCAGCGGCTCGGCTCCTTCGCGGTGTCGCTCGGCGAGCCCCTCGGCGGGAGCCCGTTCCCGGTCATCACCCGTGACTACGACGCCGGCATCGACGACCTCGTCGCCCATCTGGTGGGCCTCGGTCACCGACGGATCGCCCACGTCTCCGGCGACGAGCGGATGCTGCACGGCCTGCGCCGGCGCGAGCGCTTCGAGCGCATCGCGCACGCCGCGGGGCTGACGCCGCTCGTCGTCTCCACAGACTTCTCTCCCGAGCAGGGCGCAGAGGCCACGAAGGCCCTGCTCGAGAGGGAGGACCGCCCGACCGCGATCGTCTACGGGAACGACCCGATGGCGATCGCCGGGATGGGCGTCGCGCACGAACGGGGGCTCGACCTGCCGGCCGATCTCTCGATCACCGGGCTGGACGGCTCCCAGATCGGGTCGTTCGTCTACCCGTCCCTCACAACGCTCGACAACGACCCGGCCGGCTGGGGAGTCGCCGCCGCCACCGCACTGCTGCGGCTGGTGGAGGACGGCGAGTCGGGCGATGTCGCGCTCCCCCCGGCTCGGCTGATGGTGCGCGCATCCACCGCACCACCGGCCGGCTGAACAGCGCTCGGCTGCACCACGCCGAGCTGAATACCACCGGGCCGAACGGCCCACCGGAAAGGCACATCATGCACGACAACATCCTGCGGCGGAAGAACCTGCGAAGGGGCAGAGCCGCCGCCTCCCTCATCACAGCCGGTCTGATCGCGGCAACGCTCGCCGCCTGCAGCGGAAGCGGCGGGGGCGCCACCGACGCCATGAAGGCGCACGGACCGATCACCATCTGGTACTCGAACAACACCCAGGAGGTGCAGTGGGGCAAGGCGATGGTCGCGGACTGGAACTCCGCGCATCCCAAGGAGCAGATCAAGGCACAGGAGGTGCCCGCCGGTAAGAGCACCGAGGAGGTCATCGGCGCGGCCATCACGGCCGGGACCACCCCGTGTCTCGTCTTCAACAACCTTCCCGCCGCCACCGGCCAGTGGCAGAAGCAGGGCGGCCTCGTCGACCTGTCGAAGTTCTCGGACGGCGCCAGCTACATCGAGGCGCGCAGCGGAGATGCGGCCAAGCAGTACAAGTCCCCCAACGGCGACTACTACCAGATGCCGTGGAAGCAGAACCCGGTCATGATCTTCTACAACAAGGCGATCTTCCAGAAGGCCGGGCTCGATCCGGCCAACCCGAAGCTGTCGACCTACGCCGACTTCCTGGCGGCCGCGCAGAAGATCAAGTCCTCCGGGGCCGCTCCCTACGCCATCTACCCGGCGCCGACCAGCGAGTTCTTCCAGGTCAACTTCGACTACCTGCCGCTCCTGGCAGCGGAGACCGGAGGCAAGACCTTCATCGAGAACGGCAAGGCGGCCATCACCGGCTCTGACGCGCTCGACGTGGCGAACTTCTGGAAGACGATCTACAGCGACGGCCTCGCCGGCAAGGAGCAGTACCAGGGCGACGCCTTCGCCGACGGAAAGTCCGCGATGGCGATCGTCGGACCCTGGGCGATCGCGTACTACGGGAACAAGGTGCAATGGGGATCCGTCCCCGTCCCGACCAAGGACGGCAAGCCGGCCGACCAGACCTACACCTTCCCCGACGCCAAGAACATCGGCATGTACACCTCGTGCAAGAACCAGGGCACGGCGTGGGATGTGATCAAGTTCGCGACGAGCAAGGAGCAGGACGGCAAGCTGCTCGACGTGACCGGCCAGATGCCGATCCGCACCGACGTGGCCACCACCTACAAGGACTACTTCGACGCGCACCCCGCGTACAAGGAGTTCGGAGCCCAGAGCGCCCACACGGTCGACGACCCCACCGGCACCAACACGATCGCGCAGATGCAGGCACTCCGTGACGCCTACACGAAGTCGGTCGTGAACGGCAGCGGGTCCGTCGAGGACGCGTTCAAGGCCGCCGCCGACAAGATCGACAAGCTC
>JBQCCO010000173.1:0-7842 GCA_051962155.1 Leifsonia sp.
GGATGCGTGGTCACCGCCCTATATCGCCGCTACCGGCCAGAGACGTTCTCCGAGATGATCGGTCAGTCGCAGGTGACCGATCCGCTCATGACGGCGCTGCGCACCAACCGCGTCAATCACGCCTATCTCTTCTCGGGTCCGCGCGGCTGCGGCAAGACCACCTCCGCGCGCATCCTGGCCCGTTGCCTCAACTGCGCGGAGGGCCCCACCGACACCCCCTGCGGGAAGTGCGCGAGCTGCATCGAACTGAGCCGCGACGGCAGCGGTTCCCTCGACGTGGTCGAGATCGACGCCGCGAGCCACAACGGTGTGGATGACGCCCGCGACATCCGCGAACGCGCCATCTTCGCGCCGGCCCGCGACCGCTACAAGATCTTCATCCTCGACGAGGCGCACATGGTCACGCCGCAGGGCTTCAACGCGCTGCTCAAGATCGTCGAGGAGCCGCCGGAGCACGTGAAGTTCATCTTCGCGACGACGGAGCCCGAGAAGGTCATCGGCACCATCCGCTCCCGCACGCACCACTACCCGTTCCGGCTCGTACCTCCCGCGCAGATGCTGGAGTACGTGCAGAGCCTGTGCGACAGCGAGGGGATGACCGTCGCTCCGGGCGTCCTGCCCCTCGTCGTCCGCGCCGGCGGCGGCTCGCCGCGCGACACGCTCTCGCTGCTCGACCAGTTGATGGCCGGCTCCGAGGGCAGTGCGATCGAGTACGAGCGGGCGGTCGCACTCCTCGGGTACACGCACGCCGCGCTGCTCGACGACGTGATCGACACGATCGCGGCCCGGGATGCGGCGGGCGCGTTCGCGGCGGTCGACCGCGTCATCCAGACCGGGCAGGATCCGCGGCGCTTCGTCGAAGACCTGCTGGAGCGGCTGCGCGAACTCATCGTCGTGGGCGCCCCGAGCGTCCGGGGCGCAGCCGCCGTCCTGCGGGGAGTGCCCCAGGACGAGCTCGACCGGATGGGCGTGCAGGCGATGAAGTTCGGCGCGGCCGAGCTCAGCCGTTCGGCCGACATCGTCAACGCCGCGCTCACCGAGATGACCGGCGCCACCTCGCCGCGCCTCCACCTGGAACTGATGATCGCGCGCGTCCTGGTGCCCTCGAGCGACGAGAGCGAGCGGGGCGCGCTCGCGCGCGTCGAGCGGCTGGAGCGCCGCGTCGGCGTCAGCGACGCGGTCGGCCCGGGGCGGGCGGCGCAGCCGGAACGCGCGCCTGCTGCGGCTCCCGTGCGGGAGTCGGCGGCCGCCGTGGCCGGTGTTTCGTCGCAGCGCCCTGGCGAGGGGCGGACTGGCGAAGTGCGGACCGGCGAGGCGCCGACCGGCGAGGTGCTGACGTCGGAGGCTCGGACCGCCGAGGGGCGGACCGCCGCGGCCCGGGCTTCGGAAGCGCGGACTTCGGAGGGGCAGACCTCGGAGGCGCAGAACTCTGAGGCGACGGCTTCCGAGGCGCGAGCCGCCGACGCGTCGAGGTCGGAGGGGCCGGCGTCCGACGCGAGGACTGCCGAGGCGCCGGCCTCCCGGACGGGCCGGTCTCCCCAGTCGCCGGAATCGCCCGTGCCCGCTCCCGAGCCCAGTGCGGCCGCACCGACGGCCGCGGTCGTCGGAGCGGTGACGACGCAGCAGGTGAAGGACGCCTGGCCGCAGATCCTCGATGCGGTGCAGAGGGCCAAGCGCAGCGCGTGGATGGTCGTCTTCACCGCTCAGGTCCGCTCGCTGAACGGGGACGTGCTGACGCTCTCCTTCCCGAGCGAGAACGACGTGCAGAGCTTCCGTCAGCCCGAAGCCGGCGGTGCGCCGGGCGTCAGCGAGTACCTCCGGCAGGGCATCGTCGACGTGCTCGGCATCCGGGTGAAGTTCATCGCCCGGGCCGACTCGACGCCCGGATCGGGCGCAGCGCCCCGCCCCTCGGCGGGAGCGCCTACCGTGCCCGTGGCCGAGACATGGCCGGGAGCAGACTCCTCCGGCCCGCGTGCAGCGGCCGGGGCCTCCGTGACTGCCGGGCCACCCGTGCCGGCGAGCACCGCGTCCGGTGCGGACCCGGCGGCGCACGCCGGTGGGGCGCCCGCTGCGTCAGCGGCTCCCGATTCCGCTGCGATCGTGACCGAGTGGGCGACCGTGACCATTCCGTCCGCATCTGCGGAGGATTCGGGCGCATCCATGTCTGTGAACGCGACCGCTTCCGTGGCCACGATGGAGCGGCCCGCCGAGACCGCGACTGCATCCGCTCCAGCGACCTCGGACCCGACTCGGGCCTCAAGCGGAGAGGCCGCTCCGGACGAGCCGCCCTACGACGACGTCCCGCCGCCCGAGATCGAGCCGCCGTTCGAGCCTCCGGTCCCCGAGGAGCCGGCCGGGGATTGGGCAGCGGCCCCGGCTGCCCCTACCCGTCCAGCGCGCCCCGCTTCCGCGCCGGCGGCCTCGACGCCCTCCGCACCCGCGCCGGTCGCCTCGACGCCCTCCGCTTCCGCGCCGGTCGCCTCGACGCCCTCCGCACCCGCGACTGCGGGGAGCGCCACCTCCGCGCGCTCCGCCTCCGCGCCCCCCGCGTCCGCATCCGGAGCCTCCGTGCCCGCGCCCTCCACCGCCGGGCCCGGTGCCCTCGCCCGTTCGGCGTCGGCCCCGGCCGCAGCAGGGTCCCGTACGCCCACGTTCCAGCAGCCCCAGCGCTACGGCGAGGCCGTCGTGCGTGAGATCCTGGGCGCCACCTTCATCGAGGAGCAGCCCGCACCTCCCAACCCCGGGATGAGGTAGGCCGTGTATGAGGGCATCGTCCAGGAGCTGATCGACGAGCTCGGGCGGCTGCCGGGCATCGGCCCGAAGTCCGCCCAGCGCATCGCGTTCCACATCCTGCAGACCGAGACGTTCGACGTCACCCGCCTCGCCGAGGTGCTGCTCGAAGTGCGCGACAAGGTGCGCTTCTGCGAGATCTGCGGCAACGTCTCGGAGCAGGCCACCTGCTCCATCTGCCGCGATCCGCGCCGGAACCCCGCCCTCATCTGCGTGGTCGAGGAGGCGAAGGACGTCGTCGCGATCGAGCGCACGCGCGAGTTCCGCGGTCTGTACCACGTCCTCGGCGGTGCGATCAGCCCGATCGACGGCGTCGGTCCCGACGACTTGCGCATCCGGCAGCTGATGCAGCGGCTCGCGGACGGCACCGTGCAGGAGGTCATCATCGCGACCGACCCGAACCTGGAGGGCGAGGCGACCGCGACCTATCTGAGCCGGCTGCTCGTCGCGCTCGACCTCCGTGTCACCCGGCTCGCCTCCGGCCTGCCCGTCGGCGGCGACCTCGAGTACGCCGACGAGGTCACCCTCGGCCGAGCCTTCGAGGGCCGCCGCCAGGTCTCCTGACCCACCCCCACCTCCCTCACCCCACCCCGCCCACCTCACCCCACCTTCCCCACCTCACCCCACCTTCCCCACCTCGCAGGGGCGAAAAGGGAGGCGAACTCGCCCCCTCGACCTCGCAACCTCCTCCGTTTCCCGCGAAACCATGCCCGGCTCGCCGAAGGCACCTCCGTTTCCGACGGCTCTCTGCAGGAGAACGGGATGCGAATGTCCAGCCCGCGCACCGTTTCGTCACATGAAGATCGCGTCATATGGCGGCCGGTAAGATGGGAAGCCCGTGAGTTCAGGAGTGTTCGTGGCCCTCATCGTCCAGAAGTTCGGCGGTTCGTCCGTCGCGACAGCTGAGAGCATCAAGCGCGTCGCGAAGCGCATCGTCGAGACGCGCAAGGCCGGCAACGAGGTCGTCGTCGCCGTCTCAGCCATGGGCGACACGACGGACGAGCTCCTCGACCTGGCTCACGAGGTCACCCCGATCCCGGCCCCCCGCGAGCTCGACATGCTGCTGACCGCCGGGGAGCGCATCTCGATGGCGCTCCTTGCGATGGCCATCAAGAGCATGGGCTACGACGCGCGCTCGTTCACCGGAAGCCAGGCGGGCATGATCACCGACGCGCAGCACGGCGCGGCCCGCATCGTGGATGTCACGCCCGGCCGCATCCAGGATGCGCTGGACGAGGGTGCCATCGCCATCGTCGCCGGCTTCCAGGGCTTCAGCCGTGAGTCCCGCGACATCACCACCCTCGGCCGTGGCGGCTCGGACACGACCGCCGTCGCTCTGGCGGCCGCTTTGAGCGCCGAGGTGTGCGAGATCTACACCGACGTCGACGGCGTCTTCACGTCCGATCCGCGCGTGGTGCCCCTCGCCCGCAAGATCGACCGCATCACCAGCGAGGAGATGCTCGAGCTGGCGGCCGCCGGTGCGAAGGTGCTGCACATCCGTGCGGTGGAATACGCCCGACGCCACAACGTGACCCTGCACGTGCGGTCCTCGTTCTCGAACAAAGAGGGCACCTACGTCCTCAACGAAGCTGCGGCCGCGCAGGCGGCCAAGAAGGATGGAACCGTGGAAGAGCCCATCATCTCCGGCGTGGCCACCGATCTCACCGAGGCCAAGATCACCGTCGTCGGCGTGCCCGACGTGCCGGGCAAGGCCGCGCAGATCTTCAAGATCGTGGCGAAGGCCAACGCCAACGTCGACATGATCGTCCAGAACGTGTCGGCCGCCGCGACGAGCCTCACCGACATCTCCTTCACTCTGCCGAAGTCGGAGGGGCAGCGCGTGCTGACCGCGCTGACCGCGGAGCGCGACGAGGTCGGCTACCAGTCGCTGCAGTATGACGACCAGATCGGCAAGCTGGCGCTGGTCGGCGCCGGGATGCGCACGAACTCCGGCGTCTCCGCCAAGCTCTTCGAGGCCCTCTACGATGCCGGCATCAACATCGAGATGATCTCCACGAGTGAGATCCGTATCTCGGTCGTCACCCGGGCGGACACGGTCGCCGAGGCGGCCCGCGTCGTCCACACGGCCTTCGGGCTGGACGGCGACGAGAAGGCGATCGTCTACGCCGGGACCGGCCGTTAGAACCATCCAGAACCTCAGGGAATGCCGGCCGCGACACGGCCGTTGACCTCACAAACGATCCGAAGGACTGACATGAGCGAGCCCACCGATTTCGACAGCAACGGCTTCGACATCGCGGTCGTCGGCGCCACCGGCCAGGTGGGCGGCGTCATGCGCCGTCTCCTGGAGGAGCGCGACTTCCCGGTGAAGAGCATCCGCTACTTCGCCTCCTCCCGCTCGGCCGGCACGACCCTGCCCTTCAAAGGCCGGCAGATCACGGTCGAGGATGTCGCGACCGCCGATATCTCCGGGATCGACATCGCCCTGTTCTCCGCGGGAGCCACCGGATCGAAGGCGCACGCGCCGCGCTTCGCCGAAGCGGGCGCCATCGTCATCGACAACTCGAGCGGCTGGCGCATGGATCCCGAGGTCCCGCTCGTGGTCTCCGAGGTGAACCCGGATGCCATCGCCGAGGCGCGCAAGGGCATCATCGCCAACCCGAACTGCACGACCATGGCGGCCATGCCCGTCCTCAAGCCGCTGCACGACGAGGCCGGCCTCACCCGTCTCGTGGTCAGCACCTACCAGGCCGTCTCGGGATCCGGCCTCGCCGGCGCCGAGGAGCTGGCCGAGCAGGCCCGTGCGGCCGTCGCCGACGAGCATCTGCTCGACCTGGTGCACGACGGCTCGGCCGTTGCACTGCCTGCGCCGGTCAAGTACGTCCGCCCGATCGCGTTCGACGTCATCCCGCTCGCCGGCTCGATCGTCGACGACGGGCTGAACGAGACCGACGAGGAGAAGAAGCTGCGCAACGAGTCGCGCAAGATCCTCGGTCTGCCGGAGCTGCTGGTCAGCGGAACGTGCGTCCGCGTCCCCGTCTTCACCGGTCACTCGCTGTCGATCAACGCGGAGTTCGCCCGGCCGATCAGCCCCGAGCGGGTCGCCGAGCTTCTGGCGGACGCGCCGGGTGTCCAGGTCACCGACGTCCCCACGCCCCTGCAGGCGGCGGGCAGCGACCCGAGTTTCGTGGGCCGCATCCGTGCAGACGAAGGCGCTCCCGCGGGCCGCGGAATCGCGCTGTTCGTCAGCAATGACAACCTGCGCAAGGGCGCAGCGCTCAACGCCGTCCAGATCGCCGAGCTGGTCGCCGAGCGCCTGGCGAACCCCGTCACCGCGTAGCGCGATCGCCCCTGTCGGCGTCGACGTATCCGCCGCGCGAACACCCGATGTCTCGACATCGAGAGATCGTGGTGTTCGCGAGGCGGTCGTGCCGCGGCCGCATCATAGGATTGGCGGGTGAGCAATTCTCCCATCGACGTCGTCCTGATCGGCGGCGGCATCATGAGTGCCACGCTGGGGGCCATGATCCAGCGCGTGCAGCCCGACTGGAGCATCCGCATCTACGAGCGCCTGGGCGAGGTGGCCCAGGAGTCGTCGAATCCGTGGAACAACGCCGGCACCGGTCACGCCGCGCTGTGCGAGCTCAACTACATGCCCGAGGCATCGGACGGCAGCGTCGATCCCGCCAAGGCGATCAGCATCAACGAGCAGTTCCAGCTGAGCCGGCAGTTCTGGGCGAGCCTCGTGGCTGCCGGCGACCTGCCCGAGCCGCGCACCTTCATCAACTCGACCCCGCACATGACGTTCGTCCGCGGGCGGGACAATGTCCGCTACCTCCGCAAGCGCTTCGAGGCGCTCAAAGACCAGCCGCTGTTCGCCGGCATGGAGTACTCGGAGGACCCGGCCGTCATCGGCGAGTGGACTCCGCTGCTCACCAAGAAGCGCAACCGCAAGCAGCGCATCGCGGCGACCCGCACGACCTCGGGAACCGACGTCGACTTCGGCGCACTGACCCGGGCGCTCATGGACAATCTGGTCGAGAACGGCGCCGAGCTCGCCCTCAACCACAGCGTCCGTGACATCTCGCGTACGAAGGACGGACTCTGGCGCCTCCGCGTGCGTCACGACGTCGGTCACACCTCGCACACGGTGACCGCGCGGTTCGTGTTCGTGGGCGCGGGCGGTGGCGCGCTGCACCTCCTGCAGAAGGCCGGCATCCCCGAGATCGCGGGCTTCGGCGGCTTCCCAATCTCCGGGCAGTTCCTGCGCACCAGCGACCCCAAGCTCGTCGCGCAGCATCAGGCGAAGGTCTACGGCAAGGCTGCCGTCGGCGCTCCGCCGATGTCGGTGCCGCACCTCGACACCCGCGTGGTGGACGGCGAGGCCTCGCTGCTGTTCGGACCGTACGCGGGATTCAGCCCGAAGTTCCTGAAAACGGGATCGTGGTTCGACCTGCCCGGCTCCATCCGCGCCGGCAACCTCGGCCCGATGCTCGCCGTGGCGCGCGACAACTTCGACCTCCTGAAGTACCTCATCGGCGAGTTGCTGGCCAGCCGGGACAAGAAGTTCCAGGCGCTGAAGGAGTTCATGCCGACGGCGCGGCCGGAGGACTGGGAGCTCATCACTGCGGGCCAGCGCGTCCAGGTGATGAAGAAGGATGCGAAGAAGGGCGGAGTGCTGCAGTTCGGCACCGAGGTCGTCGCGGCGGAAGACGGAACCATCGCGGGCCTGCTCGGCGCCTCGCCGGGCGCATCCACGGCCGTACCGATCATGGTCGACCTTCTGAAGCGCTGCTTCCCCGACCGTTTCGGCGCGTGGCTGCCTACGCTGAAGGAACTCATTCCGACTGTCGGAACGACCCTCAACGACAAGCCGGACGACGCGCACCGGGTGCTCGCCTCGACGGCGGAGACGCTGCAGCTGCAGGCCTAGACCTCGTCGGCGGCGCTCCGCGGGCCCGCCGACATTGACGAACGTGCTGCTTCACCGTGCGCAGTGCGACATTCGTGACGAATGCCGTGCTCCGGGGGGCGGCCCGGAGCCGGTACGCCGCGCAGAGGGGTGGTCATTCGGGCGCATTAACAGTGTTT
>JBQCCO010000174.1:0-3514 GCA_051962155.1 Leifsonia sp.
GACGCGGCGCGCCGCGCGCACCAGGACTCCGGACGCCGGAGGCGCATCGTGGCTGGTAGCGAGGCGGTCGCGCGCGCGACCGGGGTCTCGACGGCCACCGTCTCGCGGGCACTGCGCGGGCTGCCGAACGTGTCCGACAAGACCCGGGCGGCGGTTCGACGGGCCGCTGACGAGCTCGGCTACGTGGCGTCCTCGAGTGCATCGGGGCTGGCCAGTGGACGGACACTGGCGATGGGGGTCGTCGTCCCGTCGGTCAGCCGCTGGTTCTACACGCAGGTGCTGGAGGGGGTGGATTCGGAGCTCCGGGCGGCGAGCTACGACATGATCCTGTTCAACCTGGGCGGCCACCGCGGCGACCGGGAGCGGGTGTTCCACCGCAGCATCCTGCGGAAGCGGACGGATGCCCTGCTGGCGCTCTGCCTCGACTTCACGACCGGGGAACGGGAGCAGCTCGCGTCGCTCGGGCATCCGACGATCGTCGTCGGCGGTCCGGTTAAGGGACTGCGCAGCGTGGGCATCGACGAGAAGTCCACCGCCTACACCGCGACGTCCCACCTGATCTCGCTCGGCCACACCGCCATCGCCCACCTCGGCGGCGAGGACGAGGAGGGACTGAACAGCCAGGTGCCGATCGGCCGGCTGCACGGATTCCGGGATGCGATGCGCGACGCCGGACTTCCGGTGCGGCCGGACTGGCTCATCCCGGGCGGATTCTCGCTGCCGGAGAGCCGGGCGGCGATGAACCGGCTGCTGGACCGGCCGGGGCCGCGGCCCACGGCGATCTTCGCCGGCTCCGACGAGATGGCGTTCGGAGCCATCCTGGCGGCGGGCGATCGCGGCCTCCGCGTCCCGGAGGACCTCTCCGTGGTCGGGATCGACGACCACGACTACGCCGCCGGCTTCGGGCTCACCACCATGGCGCAGGATCCGTTCGAGCAGGGCGCGACGGCCGCGCGCATCCTTTTGGACGAGCTGGGCGGGGCCGAGCCGCGCACCCACTCTGTGAGCTCCCCGGTGAGTCTGGTGGTCCGCTCATCCACGGCACCCCCGCGCTGATGCGCCGATCCGTGCCGGCCGTCTGAAAGAATGACAACGCGACATCCGGCCGGGCGCGCCTTTCGGGTAGGCACGAGCGGTAGATGGGGTCGCCCGTCGGGCTTTCGGGGCCCGTAGTGACGGGAAGAGCCGCCCTGGCTAGGACAGGGCGGCTCTTCGCATTCGCGGGATCGATCCCAGGCTCGGCACGACTCGGCCGCGGCCGGCTCGGCCGTTCTCGTCAGTCGGCGTCGGCCAGGCTGAGCACTTCGGCCTCCTGCTCCATCGTCTCGTGCGGCGCATCCACTCGCTTGAGGTGCTTGTTCCCGATCACGATGAGGGTCACGGCCACGAGCACCGAGATGCAGCCGGCATAGAACGGCATGGACCGGCTCACGGTGCCCGCCAGCAGGGTCGCCGCCGGCGGGGCGATCGCGCCGCCGAGGAACCGGACGCCCGAGTAGGCGCTCGAGGCGACCGAGCGCGGCAGGTCGGTGGCCTCCATGACGCACTCCGTCAGCACCGTGTTCAGGATGCCGAGCATGAGGCCGCCGACGATGACGCAGACGATGAGAGCGGCGAGCGAGCCCACGAACAGCCCAGCGGCGAGCAGGTCGAGGGCGAGGAGCGGCATCACCAGCCAGAGCACGCGCGTCCGCGGCAGCCGGGAGGTGAGGAGCGGCGCGACCCAGACCGAGGTCACGGCGAGCGCCACGCCCCAGCCGAAGAAGATGAGGCCCAGCGTGATCGCGTCCTCGGCGCCCAAGGGAACCAGGGCGAACGGCGTGTACGCGAGCAGCACGAAGAAGCCGATGTTGTAGAACAGGGCGGCGGCGGCGAGGAAGCCGAGGGCCGGCTTGGCCAGCGCACGGAACGGCGCCGACAGGGAGGTCGGCTGCGGCTTCTCAGGGTTCTTCTTCAGCAGCAGGACGATCGCGATGAAGCCGATCGCCATGAGCGTCGCGGTGCCGAAGAACGGTCCCCGCCAGCTCCAGCTCCCGAGCAGGCCTCCGAGCAGCGGGCCGATGGCGATGCCGAGGCCGAGCGCCGCCTCGTAGAGGATGATCGCCGCGGACGTTCCGCCCGAGGCCGCGCCGACGATGGTCGCCAGTGCGGTGGAGATGAACAGCGCGTTGCCGAGGCCCCAGCCCGCACGGAAGCCGATGATGGTCGCGACGTTCTGCGAGAGGCCGGCCGCGAGCGCGAACACCACGATGAGCGCGAGACCGATCAGGAGGGTCTTCTTCGCGCCGATCCGGCTCGAGATCCAGCTGGTGAAGAACATCGCGGCGCCGGTGATCAGCAGATAGCTCGTGAAGAGCATCTCCGTCTGGGTGGGGGTCGCCTGCAGGCTCTTGGCGATGGCGGGCAGGATCGGGTCGACCAGTCCGATCCCCATGAAGGCGATGACGGAGGCGAACGCGACGGCCCAGACGGCGGTCGGCTGTTTCAGGATGCTGGTGGGACTCTCGTGCGACATGAAGGGGTGACGACTCCTCGGTTGGTTCCAGTGGAAGGTGGATGGGGTGGGACGGGTGGATCGGGCGGACGGCTCAGTGGCGGCCGGCGACGGCAGCGGAGGCAGCGGTCGAGAGGTCGGCTCGTGAGCGGATGATCTCGACGGTGGTGCGCATCGCGGCCACCTCGTCCTCGCGGAGGTCGGCGAACATCGGCACGAGCGCCGACGCGAGCTCCGTGCGCCACGCCTGCAGCGCATCCGCTCCCCGGTCGGTGATCGCGATCTGCCAGGCGCGGGCGTCGTCCGTGTCGGCGATGCGCTTCACCCACTCCGCCTCCACGAGGTTGCGGACGAGCTTGGTCATCGTGGGCTGGGCGACGCGACTCTGGGTGGCGAGCTCGCCGAGGCGCACGGGGCCGGAGGTCTGCAGCACGCTGAGGGTGCGCCACGTGGCGGGCGACTCGGTGCTGCCGGTCACCTGCGCGGCGAGCCGGGTGAGACGGTGAGCGGCGACGACGAGGTCGCCGATGATCTGGCGGAGTTCCGGGGTCTCGGGCATGAGAACGATTATATATAGCTAGCCTATATAAATCAATTCCGAGAGTCCTCAGCCGGACGGGAGTCGGGTCGGATCTCCCTCACCCTCTCGCGGCGGCGCGCCCCGCCGTTGCTGCGGACTCGGCGAGCTCACTGACGAAGTCGGCCCAGGTGCGCCGCCCGCGCTGAGCGGAAGCGTCGGCAAGGTTGTCCCCCGCCCGGTACGCCCGTCCCACCGCGCCTGGCACCGGGATGCGAAGGAGGGGCCGATGATGCCCGCTGTAGCTCTCGACCAACTCGCCGAGCCCCAGGACCTCCGGGCCTGCGAGATCGGGGACGCGGCCGGCCGGCGCGCCGAGGGCGATCTCCGCAAGGCGTTCAGCGACCTCCTGCCGGTGCACCGGCTCGAACCGCAGGCCCGCCGGCGCCGGCGTCACGGGGAGGCGAGCGCGCCCGCGGACCATCGGCAGGAGGAACTCGTGC
>JBQCCO010000175.1:0-25946 GCA_051962155.1 Leifsonia sp.
AGCCAGGGCAGGATGTCCGCCTCCAGCAGCTCGTCGACCAGCCGGCTGTAGAAGTCCAGCCCGGCCCGGTTGACGAAACGGTCGCCGGGCTTCACCCGCGCCCATGACGTGGAGAACCGGTACGACTGGAGGCCGAGCTCGCGCATCAGCGCGACGTCCTGCGGCATCCGGTGGTAGTGGTCGACCGCCGCTTCCGGAGTGTCGCCGCCGGCGATCGCGCCGGGCACGCGTGCGAACGCATCCCAGATCGAGTCCTCTTTTCCGTCTTCGTGGGCGGCGCCTTCGATCTGCGCGGCCGCGGTGGCCGACCCCCAGAGGAAGCCATCGGGCCAGGTGCGATTCATTCTCAACCTTTCACCGCGCCCGCCATGATGCCGGAGACCAGCTGCCGGCCGGCGAGCACGAAGAGGATCAACAGGGGGATGGTGGCGAGCACGGCTCCGGCGAGCACGATCGAGTAGTCGACGTACTTCGCCGACTGCAGCTGGCTGAGGGCGACCTGCAGGGTCGGGTTCTGCGGCGCGACGAGCAGCGGCCAGAGGTAGTCCGTCCACGCGGTCATGAAGGTGAACAGGCCGAGGATCGCCATCGCCGGGCGTGCGGCGGGGACGCCGACGTGCCAGAAGGTCCCGATCATGGTCGCCCCGTCCACCCGCGCGGCTTCGATCAGCTCGTCGGGGATCACATCCACCAGGTACTGGCGCATGAAGAACACCCCGAACGCCGTGACCAGGGTCGGCACCATGACCGCGCCGAGCGTGCCGGTCCAGCCGAACTGCTTCATCACCATGAACAGCGGGATGATGCCGAGCTGCGTCGGCACGGCGAGCGTCGCGACGACGAACACCATGAGCCCTTCACGCCCACGGAAACGCAGCTTGGCGAAGGCGTAGCCGGCGAGCGTCGAGAAGGCGACGACCGAGAGCGTGATCACGGATGCGACGATGAGCGAGTTGCCGAGCGCGAGCCAGAACGGGACCGTGTCGAGGACCTGGCCGATGTTCGTCCAGAACTGTCCGCCCGGCAGCAGTGGCGGCCAGGTGGAGGTCAGCACCGTGCTGTTGCTCGATCCTGCGACGAACGACCACCACAGCGGGTAGGCGCCGCCGAGGAAGATCGCGAGCAGGATGCCGTACGTCAGGAAGCCGGGGCGGCGGTCGATGCCGAGCGCCCGGCGCTTCGGAGAGCGGGACGGCCGGACGTCGCGGGACGGCCGGAGGTCGCGGGTCGTGGCGGTCATACGTTCTTCTCCTCGCTCGAAGCGGCCAGGATGCGGGAGGCCTGAAGTCGTCTCGCGGTGCGCCGTCGAAGGACCCGGGCCTCGGTGGAGGCGATCCGGCGCGAGATCAGGAAGTTGAGCACGCCGAAGATGACGATGAGCAGGAACAGCAGCCAGGCGATCGCCGACGCCTTGCCGAAGTTCTGGCGGTTGAACGCCATGTCCCAGAGGTAGAGCACGGTCGTCTGGTACTGCCGCTGCGGGCCGCCGGGCACTGCGCTCGAGGGATTGAACAGTTTGGGCTCGGTGAAGATCTGCAGTCCGCCGATCGTCGCCGTGACGATGACGAAGATCATGGTGGGACGGATGCTCGGCAGCGTGATCGAGAAGAAGCGGCGGAACGACCCGGCGCCGTCCAGCGCGGCCGACTCGTGGATGTCGCGCGGCACCGCCTGCATAGCCGCCAGCAGGATGAGCGCGTTGTAGCCCGTCCACCGCCAGTTGACCATGGATGCGATGGCGATGTGCGAGGGGAACGTCTCGGTCTTCCACATCACCGGGTGGAGCCCGACGGCCTGCAGCATGTTGTTGATGAGTCCGTACTTCTCATCGAACGCGCTGGAGAAGATCAGCGTCACAGCCACGGGCGTGACGACGTAGGGCAGCAGGACGCTCATCCGCCAGAACGTCTTGGCCCGCAGGTTCTGGTCGAGGATGGCGGCGATGAACACGGCGGCGATCAGCTGCGGAATGGCGGAGAGCAGGAAGATGCTGAGCGTGTTGAACAGCGAGTTCCAGAAGAACGGATCGCTCAGCTCGGACGCGTAGTTCTTGAAGCCGACCCAGTCGCCGGGGCCGGTCAGCAGGTTCCAGTTGTTGAGCGACACGACGAACGTGTAGACGAGCGGGAACAGCCCGACGAGTCCGAAGAGGACGAAGAAGGGGGCGACGTAGAAGTAGGGCGACGCTTTCACGTCGAAGCGGCTCAGTCGCTGCGCGAAGGTGAGGTCGGCGCGGGGGCCGCGTCCGCGCCGAGAGGCGGACGCGGAGGCAGGGGACGCCGGGATAGCCGGCGGCTCTTCCCGGGTGGTGGCGGTGGTGGTCATGGCGGTTCTCCCGTGGAGCGGGCCCCCGCCGCTTCAACTGCAGCGGGGGCCCGGGTGCGGACTCGGGTTACTTGTTGACGACCAGCTGGTTGAGCAGCTTCATAGCGTTGCTCCACGCCTGGTCGCCGTTCGCCTTGCCGGAGTCGAGCTGCTGCACCGACGGTCCGAACACCTGCGACTGGATCACGGAGTCATCCGGTCCCTTGTACTGGGCGACGACGCCCTTCGCGCGCTCGCTGAGGATTTGACCGACCGGAGCGTTGTTGAAGAACTTCGTCAGGTCGCTCGAGCCGGTGACCCCGGGGTCGCTCTGCGCGGCCGTGACCGACGGGAACGTACCTGCGGCCTGGAAGGTCTGGACCTGCGACTTGGCGGTGGTCAGCCAGGCGGCGAGGGCAGCGGCCTCCTTCGGGTGCTTGGACTGCTTCGGGACCGTCAGGAACGATCCGCCCCAGTTGGCTGCACCGCCCGGGAACACGTTGGCGAAGTCCCAGCCGGTGGTGGCGTCGCCGCCGCCTGCCTTGACCTGTCCCTGAACGACACCGAGCATCCAGCCCGGGCAGACGAACGTGGCGAAGGAGCCGTCGGTGAACGCCTTGCCCTTGCCCCAGTCCCACTGGGTCTGGTTGGAGGAGAGGCCGGCCGCTGCGCCACCGGCGAGCTTCGACCACAGCGTCTTGAGGTCGCTGTTGTTCTCGATGTTGAGCTTGCCGTCCGTGGTGTAGTAGCCCTCCTTCTGCTGGTTCACCATGGCGTTCCAGATGAAGCCGGACTGGTCGTACCAGGCCTTGCCGGTGGCCTTGTGGTACTGCTCGCCGACCTTGAAGAAGTCGTCCCAGGTGGCGTTGTCGCCGCCGAACAGCTTCGCGACCGACTCGCGGTCGCTGGGGAGGCCCGCCGCGGCGAAGAGCTTGCCGTTGTAGCAGAGGCCCTCCGGGCCGATGTCGGTGCCGTAGCCGATGATGCGGCCGTTCTTGTCGGTGGCCTGCTTCAGTTTCCAGTCGACCCAGCGGCTCTTGATGTCGTTGGCGCCGTAGTCCTTCAGGTCGTTGAACTGGTCCGAGACCTGCATGACTTTGCTGAGCCAGCCTTCCTCGACGGCCTGGACGTCGGGGAGGCCGCTGCCGGCGGCCTGCTTCGTCTGCCAGTCGGTGAGCGCGTTGTCACCGGTGTCGATGTTGGTGGCCTTGATCGTGATGTTCGGGTGCTCTTTCTCGTACTGCGCGTAGAGCTTGTCGAAACCCATGGTGCCGAACGTGGTGACGGTCAGCGTGACGGGTCCCGAGGTGGATCCGCCGCCGCCGCTGGATGAGCATCCGGCTGCGATGAGGGCGAAGGATGCCGCGCCGGCGACGGCCGCGGCGATCCTGGTGCGTCGTGAGAGCTTCACGGGTCACTCCTTTGTGCGTGTCTGTGCGTCTGGTGCGGTGAGAGCGCTCTCACGTGAAACGGTGAGAGCGCTCTCACGCGTTGGAACAGAATCTAAACCGGGCTGCACGGTCCTGTCAAGTCTTTTGTGATCGCGCTCTCATCCGCGTCTTTCCGGACATCTCATGCCAGACGCGAACGGCCGCCGCCCACACGGGGCGACGGCCGTCCGTCGATGGGCGAAGCGCTACTCGGTCGCGGGCCGGGGACGCTGTGCCCGAGTGGACGCGGTGTCCGCGCCCGGCTCGATGAGCGCTCCGAACTCCGAGGCCGCCCGGTTGGCCAGGAGGCCCGTGTCGTACTCCTCGTCGTCGTCGCCCGAGACGGAGGCGTAGACGCCGACCGGCTCCCGGGCCTCCTCCTCGGCCTTCGCGGCGGCGGCCGCGTCGGCGGCGTTGTCCGCCGCCTCCTGCAGAGCCGACTTCGCGCGCAGCGGCGGCGCTTTGAAGAACAGGGTCAGAACGAAGGCGAGCAGCACCACGAACATCGCCACCCAGTACACCAGCACCGAGGAGTCGTTGAAGGCCACCAGGAACGGCTTCGACAGGCGGGGGTCCGCATTGTTCAGGAACGACGTGTCGTTGACCGCCGAGCTGTTCGACCCGCCGGCGGAGGTCTTGAGCTTCGTCTGGACCGTCGGCACGACCGTGTCGACGACATGCTTGCGCTTGTCGGCATTCGAGAAATCGATCGGCGCGGCGGGAACCTGCTGCTCCGCGACGTCCCGCGGGACGCCCTTGCCAACCAGCGTCTGGACGCCCTGCTCGTGGGCCGCCGCCTGGGCACCCTTCGCCAGCGGGGTGACGATCGGGTCGTAGATCTGCTTCATGATCTGCTTGTTGCCGGGAGCGCTGGCGACGGACGGCGTGAGGGCTGCATCCAGAGCGCTGGTCAGCGTGGGGGTGTCCGTCAGCTGTGCCTTGATGTTCGTCGGGAAGACCGTGAACAGCAGGGAGATCAGTACCGCCGTGCCGAGCGTTCCACCGATCTGGCGGAAGAACGTGGATGCGCTGGTCGCCACACCCATGTCGCGCAGCCCGACGGAGTTCTGGCTCGCGATCGTCAGCGTCTGCATCAGCTGGCCGAGGCCCAAGCCGATCAGCAGCATCGCGCCGGCGATGAACCAGTACGAGTCGCCCACCTTGATGAACGTCAGGTACAGGAAGCCGCCGGCGAGCATGGCCGTTCCGATGATCGGGAACTGCCGGTAGCGACCGGTCCGCGCGATGATCTGACCGGAGGCGATCGACGACACCATGAGACCGAGGATCATCGGCAGCAGCTGCAGGCCCGACACAGTCGGGCTCGAGCCGAGGACGAGCTGCAGGTAGAGCGGCAGGGTCAGCATGGCGCCGAACATCCCGAAGCCGACGAAGACGCCGATGACGGTCGCCATCGAGAACGTGCTGGAGCGGAACAGCTTGATCGGGATCAGCGCGTCGTCCTTCATCGCGATCTCGATGATGACGAACGCGACGATGCCGATGCCGCCGATGATGTAGCAGGCGAGCGCCGCTGCGCTGCCCCAGCCCCAGTCGCGGCCCTGCTCGGCCACGAGGAGGAGCGGGACGAGAGCCACGATGACGCCGGCGGCGCCCCACCAGTCGATGCGGGCGGACCCGCGCTCGCGCTTGGGGAGGTGCAGGAATCGCAGCACCATCGCCAGCGCGATGACGCCGATCGGCACGTTGATCAGGAACACCCACCGCCAGCCGGCGATCCAGAGGATCTGGCTCGCACCGGCGAAGAGGCCGCCGATCAGCGGGCCGATGAGGCTCGAGATGCCGAACACGGCGAGGAAGTACCCCTGGTACTTCGCGCGCTCACGCGGCGCGAGCATGTCGCCCATGATCGCCAGCGGCATGGACATGAGGCCACCGGCGCCGAGCCCTTGGATCGCACGGAATGCGGCCAGCTCGATCATCGAGGTCGAGAACGAAGCGAAGATCGACCCTGCGATGAAGATGAAGATGGCGATCACGAACAGCGGACGACGCCCGAAGATGTCGGAGAGCTTGCCGTAGATCGGCGTAGCGATGGTCGAGACGATCAGATAGCCCGTGGTGACCCAGGCCTGCTCGCTGAGGCCGTGGAGGTCGTCGCCGATCGTCCGGATGGCCGTTCCGACGACGGTCTGGTCGAGAGCGGAGAGGAACATGCCGGCCATGAGGCCGAAGATCACGAACAGGATCTGCCGATGCGACATGATCGGTTGTGGGCCGGCGGGCGGCGCGCTGGTCTGTGTAGACATTTGTCTCCGGAGGTCGAGAGTCGGGTGGGGACGCCCGGCACGCGGATCGTCACACCGGTGTGGGGCAAAAGAATTTTGCGGAGACTGCAAAGTTACACCCTCTGCCGGGTTTCTGACAACGCGACGCAGGTCGATTCGGCCCCGTGGTTCGCCAGCGGCGAACGACATCGCGGACGCGGTGGCCCCCATCCAGGTCACGCATAACTTCCTGGCGTAGCGTGGGAAGCGGCCGACCGGTCCCTCTCCGAACCTGCTTCGAAAGTCGTATGAGCCCCTTCAGTCGCACTCGCCGCATCCTCGCCGTCACCGCGGTGGCCGCGTCGGCGACCCTCGCGTTCACCGCGTGCGCTGGTGAGCCGTCGCCCATCACGAAAGCCGTCGCGCAGGCGGCCGCTCCCTCCCCCGCCGCATCGGTCGTGTCCTCCATCCAGCCCGCAGCGGGAAGCGTCTCCGGGGGTACCGTCACCCTCACCGGCGACAACCTCGACAAGGTCGAGACGGTGCAGATCGGTGGGCAGCCTGCGACCGTGACGAAGGCGACGGACGACACGGTGGTGGTCAGCGTCCCCGCAGCCGCGGACTTCCAGGCCGGCAGCGTTCCCATCACCGTCACCGACAAGAACGGCAAGCCCGTGAGCACCACGGGCAAGACGTACGACTACCAGGTGCAGACCCCGGTCGACAAGCAACTCGCCTACGCGCTGACGTACTGGAAGAACTACAACACCGCCCAGTACGGCGACCTCAACCCGGTCGGGGGAGACTGCGCCAACTTCGTCAGCCAGACGCTGATCGCTCGCGGCTGGCAGATGAACGCCGACTGGTACAACCACGGCGCAGCGGCCAAATGGAGTCCCGCCTGGGGGTACGTGCCGTCCATGGACGAGTACTTCCGCGAGAACGCGACCCAGCTGGGTCTGACTGAATACTCCTTCGACCAGCGCGACAAGATCAAGGTCGGTGACATCGTCATGTTCGACTGGAACGACAACGACTCCCTCGACCACGTGCAGATCGTGTCCGCCGTGCAGAACGTGAACGGCCAGATCAAGATCAAGATGGTGGGCCACAACGAGGACAGCGACTATCGCGACCTCGACCAGGCCATCACCGTCGACCACCCCGGCGCTGTCGGTCACTTCTGGAGCCTGTCGAAGTAGCTCCGTATCCGGCGGGAGGGCATCATCTTCCTGGGCTATGCTCGGCGCGTGACTCTGGGGGATGCCCGACCGCATCGGGCCGCTGCGACCCGGGGGGCGCTGCTCGGCGGCGTCCTCGTGGCGCTCCTTGTGCTGACGGGGTGCGCAACCGGCTCGATCTCGGCGTCGAGCGGCACGCATCGCCCGACGCCCCACCGCTCGTCGCCGAGCCCGCGCCCGCCGCGGCCGACGCCGACCCCCTCCGTCCCGCCGACGCCGACGAGCGTCGGATTCGATAAGTCCGCGCACTCGACGACGGACCCTGCGAGTCCGTGGGTCGTCGTCAACAAGGCGCGCCCGCTCACCCCGATCGACTATGCGCCTACGGACCTGACCTATCCGGACGTCCCCAACATCAACCACCAGCCCATGCGACAGGAGACGGCGGCCGCTCTCGTCGCGATGTTCCAGGCGGGGAGATCGGAGGCGGGGCTGACCTTCTCGGTGCAGAGCGCCTACCGGTCGTTCGAGTCGCAGACCCGGGTCTACGACGACGACAAGGCGCAGCACGGCGAGGCCTACGCCGACACCGACACTGCGCGCCCGGGGCACAGCGAGCATCAGACCGGATTCGCGGTGGACATCAGCGCCGTCCCGGCCTCTTGCTCCCTCGACGCCTGCTTCGGCGACACCCCGCACGGTCGCTGGCTGGCGGCGAACGCGTGGCGGTTCGGCTTCCTCCTGCGCTACCCGGCCGACAAGGTCCCTGTCACGGGCTTCACGTACGAGCCGTGGCACTTCCGCTACGTCGGCGTCCCCCTCTCGACCCAGCTGCACAGCACTGGTGTCACCACCCTCGAGGAGTTCTTCGGCGTCCCGGGCGGCACCGTCTACCCCGGCTGAGGGATCGCGGGTCCTGCTGATTGGAGCGCGAGAGTCCTGCTCAATGTAGCGCGAGCTCACTCGGCGTCAGGCGCCGAGCGCCTCGCCCACGATGCGCTTGGCCTCCTCCTGCACCTCGCGGAGGTCGTCCTCGCCGGCGAACGACTCGGCGTAGATCTTGTAGACGTTCTCGGTCCCCGAAGGTCGTGCCGCGAACCAGGCGGTGTCCGTCTGGACCTTGACCCCGCCGAGCGGCGCGTCGTTGCCGGGGGCGCGGCTGAGCTTCGCGGTGATCGGCTCGCCGGCGAGCTCCGTGGCGGCGATGGCGTCGCCGTCCAGCTTCGACAGCGCGGCCTTCTGCTCGGGACTCGCCGGCGCATCCACTCGCTGGTAGACGGGATCGCCGAAGCGCTCGGTCAGCTCGCGGTAGAGCTCCGACGGCGACTTCCCGGTGACCGCCCGGATCTCGCTGGCGAGCAGCGCCAGCAGGATGCCGTCCTTGTCGGTCGTCCACGCCGTCCCGTCGAAGCGGAGGAAGCTGGCGCCCGCGCTCTCCTCGCCGCCGAAGCCGACCGTGCCGTCGATCAGACCCGGGACGAACCACTTGAAGCCGACCGGCACCTCCCACAGCCGCCTTCCGAGCGAGGCGGCGACCCTGTCGATGATGGATGACGACACGAGCGTCTTGCCGACGGCCGCATCCTTCCGCCACTCGGTGCGCGTGCGGAACAGGTAGTCGATGGCGACCGCCAGGTAGTGGTTGGGGTTCATCAGGCCGCCGTCCGGCGTGACGATGCCGTGCCGGTCGGCGTCGGCGTCGTTCCCGGTGAGGATGTCGTAGTCGGCGCGCCGGGCGACCACGGAGGCCATCGCGGACGGGCTGGACGGGTCCATCCGGATCTTGCCGTCCCAGTCGAGCGTCATGAAGCCCCAGGCCGGGTCGACATCCGGGTTCACGACCGTCAGGTCGAGGTCGTAGCGGTCGGCGATGGCCTGCCAGTAGTTGACGCTGGCACCGCCGAGCGGGTCGGCTCCGATGCGGATGCCGCTGTCGCGGATGGCCTTCACGTCGATGATGTTCTCGAGGTCGGCGACGTAGTTGCCGCGGAAGTCGTACGTCTCGACGCCGGACGGTTCGGCCATCCGCACCTCGCGCATCCCGTTCGCGATGATCTCGTTGGCGCGGGCGGCGATCCAGCTCGTGGCGTCGGTGTCGGCCGGGCCCCCGTGCGGCGGGTTGTACTTGAAGCCGCCGTCGGAGGGCGGGTTGTGGCTGGGCGTCACGACGATGCCGTCCGCCTGGTCCCTGTGCCCTGCCCGGTTGTAGCGGATGATCGCGTGCGAAACGGCGGGAGTCGGCACCCAGTCGCCGAACTCGTCGACGAGGACGCGCACCTCGTTGGCCACGAGCACGGCCAGCGCCGTGGTGGTGGCGTAATCGCTCAGCAGGTGGGTGTCCGCCCCGATGAACAGGGGGCCGGTGATGCCCTGCGCATTGCGGTACTCCACGATGGCCTGCGTGGTCGCGGCGATGTGGTCCTCATTGAACGCGGTGTTCAGCGACGACCCGCGGTGCCCGGAGGTCCCGAACACGACCCGCTGCTCCGGGATGCTGACATCCGGCTTCAGCTCGTAGTACGCGCGCCGCAGGGCGTCGACGTCGATCAGGTCGGAAGGCTGGGCGGGGGTACCGGCTCGTGCGTCCATGGTCACTACTCTTCCACGGCGGGGATGCCATCGGGAGCCGGATTCGACCGCGATCCTCACGCGCGGGGTGCCGCACCGACGGCTCGCTAAGCTGAACCGCATGTCCACCGCCCCCGCTGACGAGTCCACCGGCGATCCCGCCCAGCCCACGGGCGCGACCGCCGAGCTGCCCGCCTCCCTCGACGACGTGTACAGCTTCCTGGGGCCGTCGGGCACGTTCACGGAGGCGGCGCTCAAGCAGGTCCCGGAGGCGCGCGGCAAGAACTGGCGCGCCGTGAACAACCTCGGCGAGGCGCTGGCGGATGTCGTCGAGGGTCGCAGCGTCGCCGCGATGATCGCGATCGAGAACTCCATCGACGGCGGAGTGTCCGTGGCGCAGGATGCGCTGGCGACCATCCCGGGACTGCGGATCATCGGCGAGTACCTCGTCCCCGTGAACTTCGTCCTCGTCGCCCGCCCGGGCACGACCCTCGCCGACGTGCGCACGGTCAACGCCCATCCCGTCGCCTACGCCCAGTGCCAGCAGTGGCTCGACCGCCACCTGCCGGAGCACGGCCACCTGCCCGCGTCGAGCAATGTCGCCGCAGCGGCCTCCCTGTTCGAGGGGAGCGCGGCGGATGCGGCGATCGCGCCGCCGGGGATCGTCGACCACCACGAGGTGGACGTGCTGGCCGAGAACATCGGCGACAACCCCAACGCCGTCACCCGGTTCGTGCTGGTGAGCACCACCCGGAGCGTTCCGGAGCCGACCGGCGCCGATAAGACCAGCCTCATCGCCGAGCTGCCCGACGACCGGCCCGGAAGCCTGCTCGACCTGCTCGAGCAGTTCTCCACACGGGGGATCAACCTGAGCCTCATCGAGTCCCGCCCGGTCGGCGACGCCCTCGGACGGTACCGGTTCGTCATCGATGCCGACGGCCACATCCACGACGAGCGGGTGGCGGATGCGCTGCTCGGCCTCCGGCGGTTCAGCCCGTCGGTCATGTTCCTCGGTTCGTACCCGCGGGCGGACGGCGTGCGCGTGGAGTTCGACCAGCGCTACCGGGACGAGGTGTTCACGGAGGCGCGCGAGTGGCTCGCCTCCCTGACGGACGATGTGGACGGGCGCGCGGCGGGTCACGACGGCACGACGGCGGCGTAGGCTGCCGGCCAGGACAGTCGGGAGGTCATCATGGTCGCCGAGGAGCGTGACGACGAGGATCGTACCGGTGGATTCGACCCCCGCTTCGACCCCGCCTTCCAGCGCGGCTACCAGCCCCAGCCGGGCGAACGCCCGCGCACCCGGGTCAGGTCGACCGCTACGGATCCGACATTCCGCCGCGCGCCGTCGCTGGTACGCGGACGGGAGGACGCGGTGCCCGAGCCGTCGGAGCCGGTGAGCGCCTACGACGCGGCCGCCCTCTCCTTCGAGGAGGACGTGCCGGCGATGGCGGACAGCCGGATCCCCGCGTCGGTCCCCGCGCCGCCTGCCGCAGCCTCCCTGGGCGCACCCCTCGCCGCATCCACGCCCGGCTTCTGGGAGAGCCTCGACGTCAACCCTCGCCGCAACCCCGTCCTGCTTGCTCTCTGGCTGATCGGCGGCGGCTTCGTCGTGCTCGGCATCGTCCTCTACTGCCTCTCAGTCGCCACCTCGTACAGCGGGCCGACGCCGACCTCGGATGTCGGTGCGCTCGTCTTCGCCCAACTCGGGTGGATGCTCGCGAGCCCGCTGATCACGGTCGGCCTGCTCACGCTCGTTGGGCTGCTCTTCCTCACGGCGCTGGCCGGCCGGGCCCGCGCGCACGCGTCCGGGGACGAGGAGCTCTAGCGCGGGGTCCGCCGGCGGATGCCGGTCATGGGGCCGGTCAGCGGACCGGGCTGGACGCCGGCGCCTTCACCCGGAGGCCGAGCTCGTCCACCCGGAGGTCGAGGCCCAGGAGGTCGCCGAACGCGTCGCCGTCCAGCTCGAACGGTTCCGGCTCCTCCACCGTCAGCTGCACGGACGCGCCGCGCAGGTAGCTCAAGCGGGTGCGGATGGCGCGGTCGGTGAAGCGGATGATCCGCCGTCCGACGCTGGACCGGCGCAGCACCCGGTTCTCCCAGGTCACCTTCCGCCAGATCGCCAGCCAGCCGAAGACGGTCGCAGGCTGCAGGATGGCCACGTCGAGCAGCCCGTCGTCGATCGCCCCGTCCGGGATCAGTTCCATGTTGCCCGGCAGCGTCCCGCAGTTCGCGACCAGGATCGTGCTGACGTGCGCCGAGCGCTCGTGGCCGTGATCGAGCCGGTAGTGGATGTGCACTTTCGTCGAGCGCGGCAACGCCCGGAAGGCCGCATCCACGTAGGCCAGCCAGCCGAACCGGCGTTTGAGCTCGGGACGCGCGCTCGCGATCATCGCCGCGTCGATCCCGACGCCCGCCATGACGAGGAAGGCGTGCTCGGTCACCGAGCCGTCCGGCCGGCGGGCTGTCGCGATGCCGATGTCCATGCGCCGGGTCTCCCCACCGAAGGCGATGGCGCACGCGTTCTCCACGTTCGCGAACGGGACCCCGAGGTTGCGCGCGAGCAGGTTGCCGGTGCCGCCCGGGATGATCGCGAGGGTCGCCTCCCGATCGCGCAGCGCCTCTGCCACGGCCCGCACGGTGCCGTCGCCGCCGGCAGCGAGCACGAGCCGCGCACCGCGAGCCAGCGCCTCCCGTGTCTGCGCCTGTCCGCCCTCCTCCGGCGTGGTCTCCAGCCAGAGGAGTTCGACGTCACCGGTGATGCGGCCCTCCTCTGCAGCGGCGAGGGCCGCCGCTTCGACAGCCGCGCGCACGCGGGGGACGTCGACGCGGACGGGGTTGTAGACGACGGCGACGACCTCGTGATCCTGCCCGCCCCGTCCGTTCACGGTCCTCACGCTACCTGTTCGGCATCGCTCGATAAGCTTGTGCGGTGATCGATCCCGTGCTCCTCCGCGAGAACCCCGACGTCGTCCGCCGCTCGCAGGAGGCGCGCGGCGACTCCGTGCAGCTGGTCGACGAGGCGATCCAGGCCGACATCGAGCGTCGCGCCGCGATCACCGCCTTCGAGGAACTGCGCGCCGAGCAGAACGCCTTCGGCAAGCAGGTCGCTCAAGCGCCGAAGGAGCAGAAGAAGGAGCTCGTCGCGCAGGCGCAGAAGCTCGCCGGCCGCGTCAAGGAGGCCCAGCAGGCGGCCAACGACGCTGATTCGCGGTTCGAGCGGCTGGTCCGCAGCATCGGCAACCCGATCGTGGACGGCGTCCCGGCGGGCGGTGAGGACGACTTCACGGTCCTCAAGACGGTGGGCGAGATCCCGCACTTCGACTTCGAGGCGCGCGACCACCTGGAGCTCGGCGAGTTGCTCGGCGCGATCGACATGGTCCGCGGCGCGAAGGTCGCCGGAGCCCGCTTCTCGTACCTGCGCGGCATCGGCGCCCGGCTCGAGCTCGCCCTGATGAACATGGCGCTCGACAAGGCCGTGCAGAACGACTTCATCCCGATGATCACGCCGACCCTCGTGAAGCCGGAGATCATGCAGGGCACCGGGTTCCTCGGCGCGCACTCGGACGAGGTCTACCACCTGGCCGACGACGACCTCTATCTGACCGGAACGAGCGAGGTGGCGCTCGCCGGGTACCACGCCGACGAGATCATCGACGTGGAGGAACCCCTCCGCTACGCGGGCTGGTCCACGTGCTACCGGCGCGAGGCCGGCTCGGCCGGCAAGGACACTCGTGGCATCATCCGCGTGCACCAGTTCGACAAGCTGGAGATGTTCGTCTACACCCGGCCGGACCGCGCGGAGGCGGAGCATGAGCGCCTGCTCGGCTGGCAGGAGGAGATGATGCAGGCCCTGGGCCTCAGCTACCGCGTGATCGACACCGCCGCCGGCGACCTCGGCTCGAGTGCCGCGCGCAAGTACGACGTCGAGGCGTGGATCCCGACGCAGGGCCGCTACCGCGAGCTCACGTCGACCTCTAACTGCACCACCTTCCAGGCCCGCCGTCTGAACATCCGCCACCGCAGCGAGAGCGGCAAGACCGCTCCGGTCGCGACGCTCAACGGGACGCTCGCCACCACGCGGTGGCTGGTCGCCATCCTCGAGACGCACCAGCAGGAGGACGGCTCGGTCCGTGTCCCCGAGGCGCTGCGTCCCTACCTCGGTGGCCTGGAGCTGCTGGAGCCGACGCCTTCGTGAGTGATGGATCCCGCCTGCTGATCGCGCTCGACGTCGACGGCACGCTCATCCATGAGGACGAGAGCGTCGGGGACGCCGTGCGTGCCGCCGTCGCCCGCGTTCGCGACGCCGGCCACGAGGTCATGCTGGCGACCGGGCGGAGCTGGGAGACTGCGCGCCCGATCCACGAGAAGTTCGGTCTGACCAGCGAGTTCGTCGTCTGCGCGAACGGCGCCCTGACCATGAGGCGGGATGACGCCGTCGAGGGTGGTTACCGGCGCGAGTTCATCGAGGTCTTCGACCCGTCCGAGGTGTTGCAGACCATCCGCCCGCACCTGCCGAGCGGCAGCTTCATGGTGGAGGGCCCGACCGGCTTCCGCCGCTACACCGAGGGCATGACGGACTGGGAGCTCGTCAACGCCGAGCAGGTGCCCTTCGAGGAGCTGCTGCAGCATCCCGCCACCCGCGTCGTCGTCGTGTCGCCCGAGCACGACACCGAGGAGTTCCTCTCCATCGTCGAGCGGATGGGGCTCCAGCGCGTGAGCTACGCCATCGGCTGGACCGCGTGGCTCGACATCTCGCCGGACGGGGTCAGCAAGGCCACCGCGATGGAGCGGGTCCGGCACGCACTCGACATCCCGCGCTCGCACGTGGTCGCCATCGGAGACGGCCGCAACGACATCGAGCTGCTGCGCTGGGCGGGAGAGCACGGAGCCGCCATCGCCATGGGCCAGGCGCCGGACGAGGTGAAGGCGGCCGCGACCCGGGCCACCGGGCCGGTCGTCGAGGACGGTGTCGCGCAGGTTCTCGACGCTCTTTGAGCACGCGCCGCGCGGCCATCCAGAGCATTGCCAGCCGGCCGTGGCACAGTTTAAGCGGCGTGTGCCCATTTCGGCCACGCCGATGTTCGTGCTCACCGATGCTGAACCACGCCGCTGAACGGCGGCCCCGGACGACTGCGCCCCCGAAAGGACGTGAATGAGCGAGATGCCCACCCGCGCGCAAGCGCGTGCGCAGGAGAAGTCGGCAGGACCAGCGGTCCGCCACGGACGACTGAAGCGTCACCATCCGCTCAAGGCACTCCTGAAGATCTTCGTCGCCGTCATCGCGGTCGTCGGCGTCACCGGCGTCTCACTGGCGGCCTACGCGGCGGTGGATGTGGTGGCCGGTGTCAAGAAGTCCGTGAAGCTCGTCGACACCAAGGGCAACACCGTGACGCCGGGCATCGGCGCCATGAACGGGGCGTTCAACGTCCTGCTCGCGGGCAGCGACAGCGGCGGCGGAAATGCGGCCTATGGCGACCGCGGCGAGAACCTCAACGACGTCACCATGCTGTTGCATGTCTCAGCCGACCACAAGAACGCCACCGTCGTGAGTTTCCCCCGCGACATGTACGTGTCGATCCCGTCGTGCCCCGACCCCAAGGGCGGCAGCTTCGACGCGATGAGCCGTCAGAAGATCAACAACTCGCTCTCTTACGGCGGGCTGGCCTGCACCGTGCTGACGGTCGAGAAGCTCACGGGCATGGACATCCCGTACGCGGGTGTCATCCAGTTCGACGGTGTGATCGAGATGTCGAACGCGGTCGGCGGCGTGCCGGTGTGTGTGGCGGGCAACATCGAGGACCCGTACACGGGCCTGGATGTGAAGGCCGGCCAGAACGTCCTGCAGGGTTCGCAGGCGCTTGCCATCCTCCGCACCCGTCACGGGGTCGGAGACGGCTCGGACCTCGGCCGGATCAGCAACCAGCAGGTCTTCATCTCATCGCTCGTGCGCACCATCAAGAGCGCCGACGTGCTGAGCAACCCCGTCAAGCTCTACGGCCTCGCCAAGGCGGCGACCAGCAACATCACGCTCTCCGACAGCCTCAACAACCCGACCACCATCGTCTCGATGGCCCTGGCACTGAAGAACATCGACATCAGCAAGGTCGTGTTCGTCCAGTACCCGAACCACTATCAGGGTGACGGCGTCGTCCCGACCACCGACGCGGCGCAGCAGCTCACCGCGGCGCTCAAGAACGACCAGCCCGTGACCCTCACCGGCAACACGGGTGTGGGCTCGGAGGCCGACCCGAACGCGCCCGCGGCGCAGGCACCGGCGACGCAGGCTCCGGCTCCCGCGACGCAGGCGCCGGCCACGCAGGCTCCGGCCACGCAGGCGCCGGCGGCCGGTACGGGATCCGCCGGAGACGGCTCGTCCGTGACCCTGCCCTCGGATGTGCACGGGCAGACCGCCGCGCAGTACACCTGCTCCAAGCCGTTCACCGACTGAGCCCGGCAGCATCCCCGCGGGGTTCGCTAGAATCGGGCGACGCCGTCTCGCACGGCGTCGGGAGGGCTGTCCGAGCGGCCGATGGAGCCAGTCTTGAAAACTGGTGGGCAGAAATGTCTCGTGGGTTCGAATCCCACGCCCTCCGCTTTGTGATGTCTCGGGACATCGTGAACGGCTGAACCCTCGGAAACGGGGGTTCAGCCGTTTTTGCGTTGGTAGTCGCGGGTGGGGTCGAGGACGTATTCGGCCAGGACGGTGCCGTCGTGGGTGGTGATGGCGGCGTCGTTGTTGTGGATCAGGCAGATGATCTCGGTGCGGGCGTGTGCGCGGCCGATGCCCAGGTGGAGCATGCGGCCGTGGATACGATGCGGATATTGGGGCGCGCAGCGGTCTCGAGCCTGCAGAGACATGATCGACGATCGAGAGTGGTTTTCGCCCGGTATCGCGCAGAATGTGAACCATGGGATTCGTCCGGGTAGCTGACGTCGCCGCGCATGCCGGCGTCTCGCCGGGGACGGTGTCGAACTTCTTCCACAACCCCGGGCGCGTGGCGGATGAGACGGCGAACCGCATCCGTGCCGCGATCGACGAGCTCGGCTATGTCCCCAATGATGCCGCCCGGGCCCTGCGGCGACGGGAGACGAAAACGCTGGGGCACCTGGCCTTCGAGGTCGCCAACCCGTATTCGGCCGAGTTCGTGAAGGCGGTCGACCGAGAAGCCCGGGCCTTGGGTTACACCATGCTCAACGTCAGCAGCGAGGGCGATGTGAAGCTGCAACGCGAGCTTCTGGCGACGTTCGCCCGTCAGCGCGTCGACGGGATCCTGATGAGCCCCATCGGCGATGTCTCGGACGCGGCGCGCAGTCTCTCCGGCCACGGCATCCCGCTGGTCCTCACCGACAGTGTGGAGGGCTTCGCTGCGTCGGTCTCGTATGACGACGAGGAAGGGGCGCGGCTCGCCGCATCCCATCTTCTCGAGCTCGGCCATCGGAGGGTGCTCTTCGTCGGACACAGCCCCGGCAACGGGATCGTGGAACGTCGCCTGAAGGGCGTTCGCGACGTCGTTGCACAGGATCCTGAGGCGCGACTCGATGTCGTGAGCTTCGATGTGCGCAGCATTGCCAACGGCCGGCGCGTCGGTGAGCATATCGCGGCGCTGGCGCCGGAGGAACGACCGACGGCGATCATCGCCGTCAACGATCTGGTCGCGGTCGGAGTTCTCAACGGGGTGTTCCACCGCGTGCGCGTCCCCGACGAACTCGCGATCGTCGGCTTCGATGACATCGAGTTCGCCTCTCAGGCTGTCGTCCCGTTGACCTCGGTGGCACGGCCGATCGATGTGTTCGCTCGTCAGGCTGTCGCCATGCTCCACGAGCGTGTCCACAGCGACACCGGCGAGGGGGATCCGCCATTGATCTTCCTTGAGCCGAAGTTGATCGTGCGGGAGAGCACTTCTCACCTCTCGCGTTCCTGAATCGTTACAAGAAGAGCTTGACGTTCTTCTATTTCGTTCCTATGTTTTGATCAAATCGATTTAATCAAATCGTTTTGATGACCTGCGATCATTAGTGAGGTCGACACAAATACAAGGAGGTATTTATGTTCTCTCGGAAGACGACGACCCGAGTCGTCGCAGCCCTCGGCGGTATCGCTCTCGCGGCGCTGACGCTCGCAGGGTGCAGTTCGTCGGGCGGCTCCGGAGCGAAAGAGCTTTCGCTGCTTGCCGGTGGCAACGATCCGGCGAACACGAAATTCGCCAAAGATCTGGCGACCGCTTTCGAGAAGGCGAACCCCGGCATCACCATCAAGGTGGAGACGCGGCCAGGCGGGACCGACGGCGACAATCTGGTGAAGACCCGCCTGTCGACGGGGGAGATGAACGATGTGTTCCTCTACAACTCCGGTTCGCTGTTCCAGGCGCTGCACCCGGACTCGCAACTCCAGCCTCTGACGGATGAGGCCTGGGTGAAGGATCTGACCAGCGACTTCAAGAAGACGGTGAGCACCAGCAAAGCGCTCTACGGTGCTCCCACGGCGACGACGTTCAACGGCGGGGTGCTGTACAACAAGAAGGTCTACGAGAAGCTCGGGCTGAAGGTCCCCAACACGTGGGACGAGTTCGTCAGTAACAGCGAGAAGATCAAGGCGGCCGGGATCGTGCCCGTGCTGGTGACCTACGGCGACACCTGGACCAGCCAGCTGCCGGTGCTCGCGGACTTCGCGAACGTCAGCGCGCAGGACCCGAACTGGGCGAGCGACTACACGGCGAACAAGCCGAATGCGAAGTACTCCAAGGAGCCGGCGTTCGCGGGCTTCGAGCACACGAAGGAGATCTACGACAAGCAGTTGATGAACAAGGACTACGCGTCGCTGACCAACGTCAACGGGCTGAAGGAGCTGGCGACGGGACAGGCTGCGCAATACCCGATGCTGTCGGTCGTGATCAGCAACGTCGTGCAGTCGAACCCCGATCAGGTGAATGACATCGGCTACTTCGCGATGCCGGCAGCGATGGGCGACGCTCACGCCACGGTGTGGGAGCCGAACGGCGCGTACATCCCGAAGACGACCACGGGCGACAAGCTGACCCTGGCGAAGAAGTTCGTCGCCTTCATCAACTCGCCGGCCGGCTGCAAGGTGCAGAACGACGCCGGTATTCCCGCCGGCCCGTTCGCAACCAGCGCGTGCACTCTGCCAGACAACGCTCCGGCGCTGGTTCAGGACATCCTGAAGTACCAGAAGGACAAGAAGACCGGCCTCGCGCTCGAGTTCCTGTCGCCGATCAAGGGTCCGAACCTGGAGAAGATCCTGATCCAGGTCGGCTCGGGCATCTCCTCCGCTCAGCAGGGCGCATCCCTGTACGACCAGGATGTGAAGGCCCAAGCCCAGCAGCTCGGAATCAAGGGCTGGTGAGCCCTCGCCCGGGCCGGTTGCCAAGACCGACCCGGGCACCTCGGCGCGGGCCGCGATTGCGCGACCCGGCCGCGGCGGGACACCGCCACGACCATGGCCCGGACCACTCGACGAGGAGCAGACAATGTCGACGGCCAATCCCACGACCACCGCCCAAGCGGCGGACGCCATCGTCCAAGGCGGTGCCGAACGTAGGACGGAGCAGAGACGACGAAAGATCACGTCGTTCTATCCGACCTGGTTCTTCATTCCGGCGCTGGCGCTCTACGTGATCTTCTTCGCGATCCCGACGATCTCGTCCTTCTACTTCTCGCTCACTCGGTGGTCGCTGTTCGACTCGCAGTTCATCGGGTTCGCGAACTACGTGCAGTTCTTCCAGGACCCGCAGCTCTACACCAGCTTCATCCACACGCTCATCTACGCCTTCCTGACGTCGGCGACGAAGGTCGTGCTCGGGTTCCTGCTGGCGCTGCTGCTCACCGGGCCGGTGGTGGGCCGCGGCTACCTGCGGGCGGTCGTGTTCTTCCCGGTGCTGCTCTCGACGATCGGCGTCGGCATCCTGTTCAAGTCGCTTCTCGACCCATTCCACGGCATGGTCAACGGCGTGCTGGGCCTCTTCGGCCTCCCACAGCCTGGCTGGTTCACCGACCCGAACCTGGCGCTGTACACGATCGCCGGCGTCGACATCTGGAAGGGAGTCGGCATCGCGACCTTGATCTTCATGGCCGGTATCGTCGCGATCCCGCAGGAGTACTTCGAGGCTGCGCGTATCGACGGCGCCGGATACAGGCAGATCCTGCGCCGAATCACCATCCCCCTGTCGCGTGGCGCCACTGCAACCGTGATCATCCTCTCCCTGATCGGTGGCCTGAGATCGTTCGAGATCATCTGGGCTACGACGGGAGGTGGTCCGGGGTTCACGAGTGACGTCATCGCGTCGGTGATCTACAAGCAGTACCAGGCAGGGTTCTACGGCCTCTCCACAGCGGGAAATGTCGTCCTCTTCCTCGTGGTGACGATCATCATGGTCCCGCTCTCGTACGTCCTGAACAGAAAGCAGGTGGAGCTGTGAATGCTGCACGGACCCGGTCGTGGATCGTCGGCGGTCTGGCGATCTTCGTCTCGATCGTCGTATTCCTCGTCCCGCTGGCGTTCGTCGTGCTCCAAGCGGCGAAGAGTCCGGACGACGCCTCGTCGCTTGCGTTCAGCTGGCCCAAGCAATGGATGTTCTTCGACAACCTGATCGCGGTGCTGCAGAGCAACGATGGGCTGATCTGGCGGGCGTTCTTCAACTCGTTCGTGCTGACCGTCGGGTCGGTGCTCCTGATGGTGATCCTGGCCGCGATGGCCGGATATGTGCTGGCCCGCAAGCGCAGCAAGTGGGGCCCGGTGGTCAATTTCTTCGTGCTGGCCGGGCTCATCGTGCCGCCTGCTGTCGTTCCCACGATCTGGGTGCTCCAGGGGCTCGGTCTGTACAAGACGATGCCCGGGATGATTCTGATCGAGACCACCTTCGGCCTGTCCTTCAGCATTCTGCTGTTCCGTGCGTTCTTCGGCACCGTGCCGAGGGAACTCGACGAGGCGGCGGTGCTCGACGGCGCCGGCCGTGTGCGGCTCTTCTTCCAGGTCATCCTGCCGCTGCTGCGCCCGGTGATCGTGACGGTGATCGTGGTGCAGTCGGTGTTCGTCTTCAACGACTTCGCCGGGCCGCTCTACTTCCTCCCCGGTTCGGACAACGCCACCGTGCAGACGACCCTCTACACCTTCGCCGGGCAGAACCTGTCCTTCTACAACCTGCTCTTCATGGACATCCTGCTCATCACGATTCCACCCCTGGTCGCCTACATCTTCTTCAACCGCCAGATCATCGCCGGCATCACCTCCGGTGCCGTCAAGGGCTGACCCCCGCTCCGAGACCGAAAGAGAACCATGACCTGGACCGCACGCATGATCGCGCCCGACGCCGAGTTCGCAGGCGCGCCGCTCTTGCGCCGCGAATTCGCGCTGAATGAAGGCCGCGGCTCCGTGGCGCGGGCGACCCTCACCCTCACGGCACAGGGAGTCGTCGAAGCTTGGATCAACGGGTGCCCCGTCTCCGACGACCTCCTGACCCCGGGGTGGAGCAGCTACGAGTGGAGGCTCCGTTACGCGACCTACGACGTCACCGAGCTGCTCGGCCCCACGACCGTCCTCGGAGTCGCCTTGGGCAACGGCTGGTTCCGAGGTCGGTTGGGCTGGTCCGGAGGGCGAGGCTTCTACGCGGACGAGCTGGCTGCGTTCGCCCAGCTCGAGGTGGAGTTCGCCGACGGCAGCACCCAGTTGATCGTCACCGACGACAGCTGGACCAGCGGCCCGAGCGCGGTGCTCGCCAACGACCTCTACGACGGCGAGACCATCGACGCGCGCCGGCGCGACGACGCCTGGAAACTGCCGGGGTTCTCCGGCGACGGCTGGGTCGGGACACACGCCATCGAGTTCGAAACCGCCAAGCTGGATCCGTACATCGGTCCGTCGGTGAAGCGCTGGGCCGCGCTTCCGGTGCAGCGGATCAGCACGTCCCCGTCGGGCAAGACGCTCGTCGACTTCGGGCAGAACCTGGTCGGCTGGATCAAGGTGCGCGTGCAGGGCCCCGCCGGCACCGAGGTGACCATCCGTCACGCTGAGGTATTGGAGCACGGCGAGCTCGGCGTGCGCCCGCTGCGCACGGCCCAGGCGACCGACCGATACATCCTGTCCGGTGGCGTCGACGAGTTCGAGCCGACGTTCACCTTCCACGGCTTCCGCTACGCCGAGATCGAGGGCTGGCCGGGCGAGCTGGAGGCCGAGGACCTCACGGCGATCGCCGTCGGCTCCGAGCTGGCCCGCATCGGCGAGTTCAGCAGCTCCGACCCGCTGCTCAACCAGTTCCACGAGAACGTGGTCTGGGGCATGCGCGGCAACTTCCTCGACGTGCCTACCGACTGCCCGCAGCGCGACGAGCGCCTGGGCTGGACGGGCGACATCGCCGCGTTCGCGCCGACCGCGGCCTACCTCTACGACGTGGACGCGTTCCTCTCGGACTGGCTGGTCGACCTCGACCTCGAGCAGCAGCACCAGCGAGGCGTGATCCCGTTCGTGGTGCCCGACATCCTGAAGTACCTCGACCGCCCGGGCAACCTGCCCCCCGCTGATTCGACCGCGATCTGGTCCGACGCCGGCGTCTGGGTGCCGTGGGAGTTGTACCAGGCCTATGGCGATGAAGCAGTGCTCGCCCGCCAGTTCGACTCGATGGCGTCTCACGTGCGTCGCGTCACCTCATTGCTCACCCCGGCCGGCGTCTGGGAGGGCGGCTTCCAGTTCGGCGACTGGCTCGACCCGGACGCCCCGCCCGAGCGCCCTGCCGAGGCGAAAGCCGATCCCGGTGTCGTGGCCACCGCTTGCGCCTACCGGTCGGCCGCGATCGTCGCAGAGACGGCTCAGATCCTGGGCAAGACGGGTGACGCCCTGGAATTCCTGGCGATCGCGGAGGACCTCCGGGCAGCCTTCAACCGCGAATACGTGCGTGACGGTGTCGTGAAGAGCGACTGCACGACGGTGTATTCGCTGGCGATCGTGTTCGGGCTGCTGGATGAGGCCGATGTGGAGGTCGCGGGCGACCGGCTCGCCGAGCTTGCTGCTGAGGCGGGCTACCGCATCTCGACCGGGTTCGCGGGCACGCCGTTCATCGCGGACGCGCTCACGCAGACCGGCCACACCGACGTCGCCTACCGGCTGCTGCTGGAGAAGGAGTGCCCGTCGTGGCTCTACCCGGTGACGATGGGAGCGACCACGGTGTGGGAGCGCTGGGACTCGATGCTGCCGGACGGCACCATCAACCAGGGTGAGATGACCTCCTTCAACCACTATGCGCTCGGCGCGGTCGCCGACTGGATGCACCGTGTCGTCGGTGGCCTGGCCCCGCTGAAGCCCGGCTACGCGTCGGTTCTCGTCGCCCCGCAGCCGGGTGGAGGCCTGACCGAGGCGGCCACGTCGCTGGAGACCCCGCACGGCCGGGCATCGGTGCGCTGGAGCCTGGACGGCGACCTCCTGACGGTCGACGCCGAGCTCCCGGAGGGTGTGGACGGCATCCTGCGGCTGCCCGGCCGCGAAGACCAGCAGCTGAGCGGTGGACCGGTGTCGGTCACGGCCGAGCTTCCCGCATCCGTCGGCGCCGTGCGCTGACTGGTAGAACGATCAGGATCCAGCATAAGGCCGCCGACCTTGCAACAGTCCGGATACCTGAGCGGAGCGGCACTCTGATTTGCCGCTCAGCTGCTCTCTCGTACGACCACTTCGTAGTCGAGGAGGTGTTCGATGGGTCGATCAGCATCCGGGCCGTCGATGATCTGAAAGAGTTCGCCGGAGATCTTGCGTGGGCCGGGCCCCACGGACGTCAGCGCCGGGATGGTGTACCGCGCCTCATCCACATCGTCGAAGCCGACGACGGCGACGTCGTCGGGGACCCGGATCCCGTTCTGCGCGAGCGTGTACAACGCCCCGAACGCCATCGAGTCGTTGAAGCAGAACAGTGCGTCGAAATCGGTCCCGGCATCGATGAGGCGCTGGACAGCCGCCGAGCCCGCCGCGCGCGAGAAAAGGTCGACCTCGCACCGCAGAGCCTCGTCGGCGGGCAGACCGGCACCGGCGAGCGCGCGAGCGTAACCCTCGGCTCGCAGAGTCGATGAGGCGTTCGGGCCCTCGCGCTGCACGCCGACGGCAGCGATCCTGCGACGCCCTCGCGCGATCAGGTGCTCCACGGCGGACTGGGCGGCGCGGACGTTCGAGACGCCGACGTGCGCGACTGTCGCCGAATGGAATTCCTCGGCCTGCTCGCCGAGCAGGACGAGCGAGGTGGTGTTCTTCCGGCGAGCGACGTCTTCGGCGGTCAAGCGCAAGGGGCTGAGAACGATCGTGCCGACCGAGGGGAGGTCCTCCGCCTCCATCACCGAACGCTCGCTGTCGCGGTCGCCTCCGGTCTGAGTGATGAGCACATTGCGTCCGCGCTCCTTGGCTGCGGCCACGAAATAGGACGCGAGATCGGCGAAGTAGGGTTCCCTGAGATCCGGGAGGGCGAGGGCGATGATGCCGCTGCGGCCCTGGCGGAGTTCTCGCGCGGCGATGTTCGGGCGGTATCCGAGCTCCTCGATCACTTTCTGGATCAGTTCGCGCTGATCGGTGCTCACCCGGCCCGTCCCGTGCACCACGTTCGACACCGTCTTGGCGCTGACGCCGACCCGTCGTGCGACATCCTCCAGGGTGACGCGTTCCACCGATCCTCCTTCTCCCCGAGCGCGGTGCGCCACAGAATGCGTGCGTGCGGGCTCAGCCTAATGCGATCATTTTGTGATTCAGCGTTGAATCAAAACCGTGCTAGCATCCTGAAAAAGCCAATGGTTCAACGTTGACTCGTTGACCGTCCAACCCGGATAGAACGACGGAGAAATCACGCTGTGCGCTCAACGATGAGACGGGTAGAGCCCTACCTCTACATTCTTCCGGTCGCTGTCCTGGCGGGTGGGCTGATCTACTACTGCATCGGGTTCACCGGCTGGGCGAGCCTCACCGACTGGAACGGCCTTCGCCAGATGGACTTCATCGGCTTCGACAATTACGTCCAGCTGATAAAGGACTCCACCTTCTGGATCGCGCTGCGCAACAATCTCCTCTTCATGGTCGCGACCATCTTCATCCAGGCGGTCCTCGGCCTCCTGATCGCCGTCATCTGCAAGGAACGTCTCCCGGGCAGCAACATCTACAAAGCCATCTTCTTCCTGCCGATCGCGATGGCCCCGGCGATCATCGCGACCGTCTTCAAGTACGTGCTCGAAGCCAACTACGGAACACTCAACGAGTCGCTTCGCGCGCTCGGAATCATCAGCAAGACGACGGTCATCCAATGGCTGGGCGCCGATCTCGGCCTCTGGTCGATCGTGCTCATCAACGTCTTCCAGTGGATGGGGTTCTCGATGATGATCTACTACGCCTCGCTGATGTCGCTCCCGGATGAGCTCTACGAAGCGGCAATGCTCGACGGCGCCGGCTGGTGGCGCCGGCTGTTCAGCCTGACGATCCCCTCCCTCCGCGGGACGACGAGCGTGCTGATCATTCTCGGCATCGTCGGGTCGCTGAAGACCTTCGACATCGTCTGGCTGACGACCGGGGGAGGGCCCGGCGATTCCACCCACTTCCTCACCACCTTCCTGTATCAGACCAGGTCGGATCGTCAGGCGGGATACGCCTCCGCCATCGGCATGGTGATCCTGCTGATCGCGTTCGTCCTCGCAGTCGTCCAGACCCGCCCCGCCGCAAGGAGCATCCGATGAACGCCAACCGCCCCCTGCTGCCCCGCATCGTGATGTACGGCGTCCTCACGATCCTTGCGGTCCTCTGGCTGTATCCGATCGGACTTGCGATCTACAAGTCGGTCGCCGTCGGCGGCTGGCACAACTACGCCGTCGTCCTCAACCACCCGACATTCGACTACTGGCTCGCGATCGGCAACAGTTTCCTGCTGGCGGGCGCCTCCTGCGTGGTGATCATGTTGATCTCCGCGATCGGCGGGTTCGCGTTCTCGAAGCTGAGATTCGCCGGCAGCAAGGTGATCTACAACCTTCTGCTCACGTGCCTCGCCGTGCCGATCGCCGCGGTCGTGACACCCCTGTTCTTCACGATCAACAATGCCGGGCTGAGCGATCAGTACGCCGGCGTGATCATCCCGCTGGTGGCGTTCAACGTCGTGATCATGCTCATGATCATGAAGAACCACTTCGATGGGCTTCCCGATGAATTGATCGAAGCAGCACGCCTCGACGGCAGCGGCACGTTCGGTGTGTTCTGGCGCGTGCTGCTGCCG
>JBQCCO010000176.1:0-7451 GCA_051962155.1 Leifsonia sp.
CGCGGGCGCGCCGGGCGCCCGGGGGGCGGCGTTCCCCCCCCCCCGTTTTACCCCCCGCCCCTCCCCGCGCTCGACCCCGTGTGGGGGCGGGGCGCGCCGGCCCCCGCCCCGCTCCGACGCCACCTCGGGCTGCGCGGCGGCTCGCTCCGCCGAGCCGTGATCGACGCCCTCGTCGAGGTCGGCCTGCCGGAGCCGGAACGGATCGCGCGCGCCTACTCGTGGGAGATCTCGGGCGGTCAGCGCCAGCGCGTGGCCATCGCCGCTGCGCTCGCCTGCCGGCCGCGCCTGCTGATCGCGGATGAGCCGACCACCGCGCTGGACGTGACCGTCCAGGCCGAGGTGCTGGCCCTGCTGGAGCGGCTGGTGGCGGAGCGGGGGATGGCGCTGCTCTTCGTCAGCCACGACCTCGCCGTCGTGTCCCGCATGGCGCAGCGGGCCCTGGTGCTCCGTGCGGGCCGGATCGTCGAGGAAGGCCCCATCGCGCAGCTCCTGACCGCGCCGCGCGACCGGTACACGGCCGAACTCGTACGCAGCGCACGCGAGCTGGATGCCGCACTGGAGGTGTCATGACACCGATCCTCGAACTGCGCGATGCCGGCTTCCGGTACCGTCGCGCCGCGACGCCGGCCCTCGAGGGCGTGTCCTTCGCCGTCGAGGAGGGACGGAGCCTGGGGCTGGTGGGCGAGTCGGGTGCGGGCAAGACCACGATCCTCTCGCTGCTGCTCGGACTCGAGCGGCCGACGAGCGGTGCCGTCCTGTTCGACGGCAAGCCGCTGGAACCGCGTGATCGCGCGCAGGTCCGGACCTTCCGGCGCAGCGTCCAGCCGGTGTTCCAGGACCCGTACTCCTCGCTCGACCCGCGACAGAGCATCGGCCGCATCGTGGGCGAGCCGCTCGCCTCCCTCGGGATCACGGCCGGAGCCGATGCCCGTGCGCGCGTGGCCGCCGCCTTGGAAGCCGTGGCCCTGCCCGCGGATGCCGCCCACCGGTACCCGCACGAGTTCTCCGGCGGACAGCGTCAGCGCATCGCGATCGCGCGCGCGATCGTCTCCCGGCCGCGGGTGCTGCTCGCCGACGAGCCGGTCAGCGCCCTGGATGTGACGACGCGCATCCAGATCATCGACCTCCTCGCAGAGCTCGCGACGGCCGAGGGGATGACCGTGGTCATGGTGTCGCACGATCTCAGCGTCGTCGCATCCCTCTGCGCCCGCACCGTCGTGCTGCAGGGCGGCCGCCTGGTCGAGCAGGGCGACACGCGCGAGGTCCTGGGTGCTCCCCGCGACCCCTACACGCGCCGCCTGCTCGCCGCCGTGCCGCGCCTGCCCGCCTGAGTCACTCGACACCCACCGTCGAGTACGCAGAGACTGCACGCGACACGCCGCGACGACGTGCAATCTCTGCGTACTCGAGGGTGGGGACGGACGTCAGGCGTCGACGCCGAGCTTCTTGCGCAGCGAGGCGACGTGGCCGGTCGCCTTGACGTTGTAGAGCGGGAGGCGGAGCGTGCCGTCGGGGTCGACGACGAAGGTGGAGCGGATGACGCCCTCGACGGTCTTGCCGTACAGGCTCTTCTCGCCGTACGCACCGTAGGCGCGGTGCACCGCGAGGTCCTCGTCGGACAGCAGCGGGAAGTTCAGCCCCTCCTGCTCCTGGAACTGCTTGTTCTTGGCCGGAGCATCCTTCGAGATCCCGATCACCTGGTAGCCCGCCGACCTCAGCGAGTTGAGGTTGTCGCGGAAGTCGCACGCCTCCGTGGTGCACCCGGGCGTCATCGCCGCCGGGTAGAAGTACACGATCACGTTCTTTCCGGCGAAGTCGCCGAGCGAGACGGTCGCGCCGTCCTGGTCGGCGAGCGTGAAAGCGGGGGCCGGCTGTCCGGCTTCGAGTCGAGTGTCAGTCATGTCCCTATTCTCGCGCCACTATTCTCATGCCAGAGCCGTGCCGATCGGACCCGCGGTCAGCTTCCCGCCTTCGCCAGGAGGTTCACGGCCGAGACGATGCGGTCGAGGTCCTGCTCGGTGAGCGACGGATGCACCGGGAGGGACAGCGCCTCCCGGGCCGCACGCTCGGTCTCGGGGAGGTCCAGCGGGAGCCCGAACACCGGGAGGCGGTGAACGGGAGTGGGGTAGTAGACGCCCGTGCCGATCCCGTGCTCCTCGCGCAGGGCGCGCGCGAATCCGTCGCGGTCCTCGGCCACCCGGATCGTGTACTGGTGGTAGACGTGCTTGGCGCCAGGCGCGACCGGGGGAGTGACGACGCCCTCGAGCTCCGCGTCGAAGCGGGCGGCGTTGCTCCGGCGCTGCTGGGTCCATCCGGCCAGCTTCCTCAGCTGCACCCTCCCGATGGCGGCATGCAGGTCGGTCATACGCGCGTTGAAGCCGGCGATCTCGTTCTCGTACGGGCGCGCCATGCCCTGATTCCGCAGGAGACGGACGCGCTCGTCGGTGCTCTCCGCCGCCGAGACGACCATGCCGCCCTCGCCGGAGGTCATGTTCTTGGTCGGGTAGAGGCTGAACATGGCCCACTCGCCGAAGGTGCCGACCGGTCGGCCGTCGAGCTCGGCCGCGTGGGCCTGGGCGGCATCCTCGAACACGGCGAGGCCGTGCTCCTGCGCCAGGGCGGTGAGCCCCCGCATGTCGGCGGGGTGACCGTAGAGGTGGACGGGCATGATCGCGGCGGTGTTGGGGCCGATCGCCCGGGCGGCCGCCTCGGGATCGAGGCCGAAGCTGTCGCGCTCGATGTCGGCGAACACCGGCGTGGCTCCCGCAAGCACTACGGCGTTCGCCGTCGCAGCGAACGTGAACGACGGGACGATGACCTCGTCGCCCGGCCCGATCCCGGCGGCGAGCAGGCCGAGCAGCAGCCCGGAGGTGCCGGAGTTGACTGCGGCGGTCGGCAGGCCGCCCACCAGGGCTTCGGAGAACTCGCGCTCGAAGGCGCTCACTTCGGGACCCTGGGCGAGCATGCCGCTGCGCAGCACCGCATCCACTGCGGCCCGCTCGTCGTCGCCGATCAGCGGCCGTGCAGCAGGGATGAAGTCCAGGTCGGTCACAGGACCACCTCCAGTGTTTCGTCGTTCTGGCGATAGCGCTCGCCGGTCTGCGGGCAGATCCAGTGGTCGCCCTCGAGGACCAGGGGGATGCCGGCGCGGCCCACCCAGCCGATCCGTCGCGCGGGCACTCCGGCGACCAGGGCGAAAGCGGGCACGTCGCGGGTGACGACGGCTCCCGCCGCCACGGTCGCCCAGGCGCCGATCTCGACCGGGGCGACGCACACGGCACGGGCTCCGATGGAGGCGCCGGAACGCACCAGCACACCGACCGGCTCCCAGTCGGAGGCGGACTTCAGCGTCCCGTCCGGCGTGATGGCACGGGGGAAGGTGTCGTTCGTCAGGACGACCGCCGGGCCGATGAAGACGCCGTCCTCGAGGACGGCGGGCTCATAGACCAGTGCCTGGTTCTGGATCTTGCAGTTGCTCCCGACGCTGACTCCCGAGCCGATGTAGGCGCCGCGGCCGACCACGCAGTTCTCGCCGATGGTCGCGTCTTCGCGGACCTGTGCCAGATCCCAGATCTTCGTCCCGTCGCCGACGGTCGCCGACTCGGCGACATCGGCATTCGCGGCAACAAACAACGAGCTTCTTCCTCCCCAGCAGAGTGGCTCCCGATGGGGAGCTTCGCCGCGGCGCGCACCGGCAGGATCCATGCGACGAATGCAATGAATGTATCATCGAGTGGCCTCTGTTCTGCTGGAGGTCCGGGCTCTCCAGGTCCCGCGCGCGATGGTGGGAGGTGCGCGGTTCGGTACGATCGTTCAGCGGTCACGGCACCTGTTCCGCAAGGGAGCGCCCGTCGTGAGAACCTCCACCCGACTCGGAAGGCGCACCACCGAAGACATGATCGTGTTCATCTACGGAACGACGGCAGAGGCCATCAAGCTGGCCCCCGTCATCCGACGGCTCCGGGAGCGAGGTGCACCCACCCAGCAGTGGGTCACCATGCAGCACACCGAGTCGCTGGTGACCGCGATGGAGCAGCTGGGACTCGGCACGCCCGATCAGGTGATCGCCCGCGGTGCCGCCGGAAAACCCTTGCGCGGCACGGCCGATGTCCTGCGCTGGGGGCTGTCCGTGCTGGGCTGGCTGCGGAAGAACCGCAAGGCCGTGGCAGCCTCGCTGCCGGAGAACACCGTCATCGTGGTGCACGGTGACACTCTGACGAGCGTCGCCGGCGCGTACATCGCCAAGCGGATGGGATTCGACTGCGCCCACATCGAAGCCGGACTGCGGAGCGGCAACTGGCGGCACCCCTTCCCCGAGGAACTCGACCGACGCATCGTCGGGACCATGGCGACGGTGCACTACACGCCGTCGGCCGAGGCGACCCGCAACCTCCAGAAGCGCTCGAACGTCGTCTACACCCACGGGAACACCGCACTGGATGCGGTGCTCGACCACGGCGCGCGCGACGCGTCGTCCGACGACCCCTACGGCGTGGTGCTGCTGCACCGGTTCGAGTTCATCTCCAACAGCCAGCTCGTGGATAAGACGCTCGCCGCCCTCACCGCAAGTCCCGTCCCGCTGCGGCTGATCGTCGACGCCTACAATCGCGAGACCCTGGAGCGGCTGCTCGCCAGCCAGGGCGGCGACCGCATCCAGATCATCCCGAAGCTGCGGCACGACGAGTTCGTCGCGCTGCTGGAGAACGCCGCATTCGTGGTGACCGACTCCGGCGGCATCCAGGCGGAGTCGGCGCTGCTGGGTGTCCCGACGCTCATCCACCGCAAGACGACGGAGCAGGGCGAGGGCATCGGCCGCAACATCGTGCTCTCCGAATGGGACCTGGGGCGACTGCGGTCGTTCCTCGACGACTATGCGTCGCTGCGCCACGAGCCCGACCGGCCGGAGCGCTCCCCGTCGGACCTCATCGTCGCCGATCTGATCAGCAGAGGGTATGCCGAGTAGCGACGACAGGGCGCGGCCGCAGCGCCGGGGCCCCGGCATGATCACGCGTCACGGGCGGGCCCTGGCGGAGATCGCCGGCGTCAGCGCTCTGGGGATCCTCGCCACCACCGCCTTCCAGATCATCACCATCCGAGGTCTCGGGCCGTCGGCGTACGGTCTTCTCGCCGCCGCCCTGGCCCTGATCAACGTGGCCGCGATCGGCAGCTCCGCGCTCCGCAACTCGGTCGCCGTTACAACGGCGGAGGCGCTGCATGTCCCGCGCAGCGTGCCGGGGGAGCGCACCCGGCGGATGGACGGTGCGCTCATCGAGGCGCTGGTCCTGGGCGGGATCGGGACGCTCGGCGTGTTCGCGCTGTCCTCCCGGCTCGCCGCGCCGGGCGCCCTCGGGGTCGTCACCATCGTGCTGAACGCCGCGGCCATGATCCCCAACTTCCTGTTCGCCCTGGCGCAGGGCCGGCTGCAGGGCGCGGAGGACTCGCGCGCCGTCGTCTGGTGGTCCACCGGCGCGCAGGTGGCGCAGGCCGTGCTCGCCCTGGCGGCCATCCTGCTGGGCGGCGGCTCGATCGCGATCCACGCCATCCTGGTCCTGACCGCGCTGACCGGCGCGATCGGAGCAGGCTCCATGGCCCGGCGCCGCGCGCTCGCGGTGGGCCGGTCGCCGTTCACGATGCAGAGCACCGTGGTGCTCCTGCTCACGGTCGGCTTCGCCTGGCTGACGAACGCCGACGTCGTGCTGGTCCGCGGAGACGCACCGGATGCGGTCGCCGGCGCCTATGCCGCTGCCGCAGTGCTCATCAAGACGACGCTGATCATCCCCTCCACGTTCTCGCTGTACCTGCTGCCGCGATTCGTGCGCAGCAAGGGCAACGCGGCGCTCACCAACCTGGGGGTCACAGTCATCCTGGCGGTGACGCTGCTCACGGGACTCGTCATGTTCGCCGCGGTCTCGCTCCTCGGACCGTGGATCGTCGGGCTGCTCTTCGGCTCCCACTACGCGCAGACGGCGCAGATCGTGGTGGCGTTCTCGGTGGCCTGGCTGCCGTGGGCGCTCGCGCAGGGCGTCCTGGTGCGGATCACGGCCATCGCGTCCCGGACGGCGCTCGCCGTGTTCCTGCTCGGAGCCGTCGCGCAGTGGCTGGTCGCTTCCGCGACCCTCCCCGATGTGGATGCGTGGCTGATCGGCAACGGCCTGATCGGTCTGGCGATCTTCCTGTCGCTCTACGGCATCCACTGGGCGCTGCTGATCCGGAGCCGGCGTGCCGGGCAGGAACGCGCGATCGAGGAGCCCGCGACACCGTGACCGGACCGCAGCTCAGCATCGTCATCGCCTCCTTCGACTCGGCGCCGTGGCTTCCGAGCACGATCGGCTCGCTCACCAGCGCACTCGCGCGGAGCGGTGTGGAGGCGGAGATCGTCGTGGTGGACGACGGCTCGACGGACGACACGGCGACCGTGCTCGGCGCGCTCGCGGCGGAGTCGAGCGTCCCCATCCGCGTCATCGCCCAGGAGAACCGCGGCCGTTTCCTCGCCCGCTTCGCGGGCGTTCAGGCGGCTCGCAGCGAGCGGGTGCTGCTGTTCGACTCGCGTCTGCTCATCGAGGAGGACGCGTTCGCCTACCTGGAGCTGGTGGATGCCCTGCGGCCCGACGCCCGAGCCTGGATCGGCCACGTGCCGACCGACCCGGCGGCCCCGCTGGTCGGGCGGTTCTGGGAGGTGCCGACGCACGTCTTCTGGGGTGGATACCTCGCACATCCGGTGCCGACGGACATCACACCGGCGAACTTCGACCGGGTGCCGAAGGGGACGGGCTGCCTGGTCATCGACCGCAAGGCCTTCCTCGAGGCATGCCGTGCGGCGTGGCCGGAGGAGAACGCCGACCTCGTGTCCGACGACACCCGCCTGCTGCGCCATGTCGCGGAGCACGGAGCCCTGCGCATCGACCCGGGCTTCCGTGCGCTGTACCGTCCGCGGGTGACCGTGCGCGGGTTCCTGCGGCACGCCTTCGTACGCGGGACGCTGTTCGTCGACAGCTACGCGGGCACGGGGCTCGTGCGCAACCTGGTCCTTCTCGCGCTGGTGGTGGCACCGGTCCTGGCGCTGCTCGTGATCGTCCTGGCGGCCGTGTTCGGGCTCTGGTGGCTGATCGTGCTCATCGTCGCGCTCGCCGTCGCCGTTGCTGCGGCGCTGGCGGTCGTCGCCGCTGCCCGGGCGGCGGCGGGCCGCGCGATTCTGTCGTTCGCGACCTACGTCATCCCGTTCGGTGCGGTGTTCTGGGCGGGCCTCGCGCGCGGCGTCTGGGTGCACCGGCGGGCCTTCGGTTCCTCGCGCGTCCGCCCGGCCCCGGACACGGCCCCTCGGGCCTGACCCGGACGTCCGCCCGACGCTCGCCGCGGGGCTTCCCGTGCGACTGCGGTCGTTTGTCACGACTGCTGCGAGCAGTGGCACACGTTCCGACCGGCCGCAGTCGCGGTCGGAGCCGGGCGCGACG
>JBQCCO010000177.1:0-3123 GCA_051962155.1 Leifsonia sp.
TGGATAGGAGATCGCTTCATGCCGACACCGTTCTCTTCCTCCGCGCTCGCCCTTCTGCAAGCATCCTTCCTCGCCATCGTGTTGCCCAGAGTGCTGTCGCACGGACATGTCTATTTTCGCCACCTCAAATGCCCCCATCGCAAGGAAGACGGGCTCTTCCGTTTTTAGGTGTAATAGCCGCAGAAAACCGTCCAAATCCTGTTCGACAGGATCTTCATGTACGTCACCGATTTCCCCAAGCGTTCCCCCACCCAATTCACGTCCAGGATCAATCGCGTCCACAGCGTCTGCACAGACTTCAATCCATACGAACGCTTCAGAAGCACACGTACCTTGTTGTTTAAACCCTCCACCGGCCCGCTGCTCCGATGCTCCGCAAAGTAAGCCAGGATGCCGTCCCGGTGACGCTCATACATTCCCAAAAACCGACCCCAGTCCAAACCCGACCCTTCGGCTTCTTGCTTCCAGGACGCGATGGCTACCGCCGCCGTCGCTCGATCCACGCCGCTATCGAAGACACGCGTTAACTTCCATCGCAACTCGTAGATCGACCGCAGCGTCGGGATCTCCTGGAACAAGGCTTCCAAAGCTTCGCTTTGCTCGGCCGTGAGGTCTTCGGGACGGCGGCGGAACTCCCACATCCGCGATCGAAACTGCTGACGCTGCGTCTTGTCCAACTTCCGCTTGTAGGTGCGGGTCACTTTTTTCGCAAGGCATCCGCCACCTCGCCCAGCTTCTGGGCCACATGGAAGCGGTCGATGACCGACTGGCTGTTCGGCAAGAGATCCGCACAGGCTCCCAGATAGGCGGCGCTCATATCGGTACAGTGCGTCTGCACGGCCTGCCGCTGCTGAGGGGAGAGCTGACCCAAACACACCTCGGCGGCGTGGCGATCGCGGCCTGCCGCCACGGCCAGAATCTCCGGCTGAGCCGGATTGGTCAGATCGGTCAGTATCGTTGCGTACAGCTTGTGCCGCTTCTTGAGACTGATCTCGTCCATGCCGATATGCCCATTTTCCGCACCGTCTTGGCTGATGCTCGCTGTCTTCGCGTTGGCTCGCTGTGTCAGCCCAGTGGCAGCGGAGCCAACGCCCGAGCCAACTGTTGCGCCGGTGTCGGGAAGCGTAACTGACGCAACACCCGCGACTGCTCCGACGTCAGACGCGTCGCATGAACCACCCGACCCACTACCGTCCGCCGCTCGATCAGCCCATCGTTGCGGAACAAACGCAGCAGCGATTCGCTGGTCCGGTGCCACTCCGATGCCGAGGCATCCGTCGCCACACTTTGGCGATAGAATCGCTCCAGTAACTGGTAGGCCGTCAACGCCACCTGCATCAGACACACCAACGCCTCGACGCGACGCGGCGATTTGAGAAACACCGGACGAACCGCCAGCGGCGTCTTCCACTGATGGTGACACAACTCGACGTAGTTCTGTTGCTTGAACTGCGTGAACAGCACGTCGCCACTCTGCTGGAGCGGAGCGGTTGTCAGCAACGCGGCCAGGCCATCATAGCGAGCGGCAGCCGTGGCAGCCGCTTCATCGAAGGTATACGTGAAACGGTAGCGAGGTCGCCGGCAACCTCGGGCCGGCTGAGGTAACAACGCCTGTTCTTCGAGCGTCAAGGGACGCATCTCCCAATGGAAGAAGCGGGCGGCCGCCCGCTTGCCGAACAGGCGGCTCACGCGCCGAGCGATGGACGCCGGCGTGGTCTGCGGATGACCGCGCGCCACCGTGGCGGCAATCGCTTCCAGTCCCTGCCGCAAGCGGACCAGGTCGCGTTCGCGAGTCTGCCGACAGATGGCCTGGTCGGCACTGCTGTAGACGAACAGGACACGGCAGGGAATCGCTTCGCCGCTGTGGGGATCGCTCAGCGTGTGACGGACCACGGCCAGGTTGTAATACTCCTGCGGCAACGACGAGTTGCTCTGACGCCGCCGTTGTTGCTCCAGCGACAGATAACTGGCCCGCTGCCAGTGGAGTTGGTCTGCCTGGTTGTCATACAGTCCCTGGTAATCCTCCCAGGGCACCGAGCACAGCACCGGGCAGCCGTGACGATGGAGGCGGGCAACATGCTCAGCCGAGAAGGTGCCTCGGTCGGAGACCATCAACGTTCCCGGCCGCAACAGCCCCTCGGCGAGCAACCAGTCACACTGCTGGCGGATGGCGGTGTGGCCATTGCTGTTACCGTCCAGGCACTGGCTGACCAGCGGGACAGCACCCAACTCATCCACCACGCAGGTGACGCCGACCTGGATGAGCTTGGCGTCATCGCCATAGCCGTGTGTGATGTGAGCCGCTGGCATATCGGCGTCGGGGGCCGGTGGCCAGGGGCTGGTGAGCGGCCGTGGCTGCGAGGTCGGATAGGCTCCGGCGAAGCACAGATGCGTGGGGTCAAAATGAAGGCGGTCGCGTGGCAGGTCGGCCAGATGGAGAGCCTGAGCGGCGACGGAGGTCAGGATGGAGTGACGCTGGGTGAAGAAGGCGTCAAGGGCTCGTCCCAGGCGGTCGTCGTTGAGGGCATCGGCGGGGATGTCCCAGAGGAGGTCGGCGGTGGTATCGGCGGCCCAGGCAGGGACGTTGATGAGGGCAGTGGGTTGGCAGAGTCGGGCAGCGAGCAGGAGGCTGAGAACCTGGCCATGAGAGAAGGCAAGCTGCGGGTCCGGGGGTAGGTGTCGGTCGATGATGGCGGCGACGTCGAGCCGTTGCAAGAGGGGTGCGATGAGAGCCAGGGAGCCGAGGTGTCGGGTGTCGTCGGTGAGGGTGGGGCCATGCCAGGCTTGTGCCATGACGCCTCCTGGGAAGATGGGTAGTCGAAAAGCCAAGGAGGTGAATGCACGGTGGCACAGGAATAATAGCCACGGAGTCAAGCGTCCGGGCGGAACGAGAAAAAACGTGTGGGGTGACACGGCAAGCCTTCCGGTGCGTAGAATCGGGATGCGGGCGGAAAAAGAGCCTTGCGCCCCGCGAGAATCAAGAGAGCATCATCCAAGAGGGTGCGGAAAATGGGGCTAGGAGGCGCTCCTTGTTTAAAGGCCAGTATTCATCTCTCCTTTGTCGTAATAATTGCAAGGCGGGAACGGCGTTCATCCGTTGCAGTATGAGCTGATTGGCCTGAT
>JBQCCO010000178.1:0-3074 GCA_051962155.1 Leifsonia sp.
AAGTCCACACCGTGGCTATCCACCGCATCGCGGCCCTCGCCGGCCGTTTTCGTATCGGCTTGTGGGCGGGGCGATGGTCGCCGCGCCCTCTCGCCGAGGTCTGCTCCTCGTCCGCTCAGCGGCGGTAGTTCGGCGCCTCGACCACCATCTGCACGTCGTGCGGGTGCGACTCCTTGAGACCGGCCGCGGTGATGCGGACGAACTTGCCGCGCGACTTCAGCTCCGGGATCGTGCGCGCGCCCACGTAGAACATGGACTGACGCAGGCCGCCGACGAGCTGGTACGCCACGGCGGAGAGCGGGCCGCGGAACGGAACCTGACCCTCGATGCCCTCGGCGATCAGCTGCTCGTCGCTCGGCACATCCGCCTGGAAGTAGCGGTCGCGCGAGTAGGACGTCTTCTTGCCGCGGGTCTGGAGCGCGCCGAGCGAGCCCATCCCGCGGTACTTCTTGAACTGCTTGCCGTTGACGAAGACCAGGTCGCCCGGGGACTCGGCCGTGCCGGCGAGCAGGGAGCCGAGCATGACGCTGTCCGCACCTGCGACGAGCGCCTTGGCGATGTCGCCGGAGTACTGGAGGCCGCCGTCGGCGATGAGCGGCACGTTGGCCTCGCGGGCCGCCAGGGACGCCTCGTAGACCGCGGTGACCTGCGGCACGCCGACACCGGCGACGACGCGCGTGGTGCAGATCGAGCCGGGGCCGACGCCCACCTTGATCGCATCCGCTCCCGCATCGATCAGCGCCTGCGCACCGGAACGCGTTGCCACGTTGCCGCCGATCACGTCGATGTGCGACGCGCGGGGCTCGGCCTTGAGGCGACGGATGATGTCGAGCACACCGGCGCTGTCGCCGTTGGCCGTGTCGACGACGAGCAGGTCGACGCCCGCATCCACCAGGGTCATCGCGCGGTCCCAGGCGTCGCCGAAGAAGCCGATCGCGGCGCCGACGCGCAGCCGGCCCTCATCGTCCTTCGTGGCGTCGGGATACTTCTCGCTCTTGTCGAAGTCCTTGACCGTGATGAGGCCGCGGAGCTTGCCGTCCGCATCCACCAGGGGCAGCTTCTCGATTTTGTGCTCGGCGAAGATGGCGACCGCGGAGTCGGGATCGATGCCCACGGGCGCCGTGATCAGCGGCTGGCGCGTCATGACGTCGCGGACGGCGGTCGTCGAGCGCTCGAACGGCGACACGAACCGCATGTCGCGGTTGGTGATGATGCCGACCAGGGTGCCATCCGGCTCGACCACGGGCAGGCCGCTGACGCGGAACTGGCCGCACAGCGCATCCACCTCTTCGACGGTCGCGTCGGGCGTCGTCGTCACCGGGTTGGTGATCATTCCCGACTCGGACCGCTTCACCTTGTCGACGTGGGCCGCCTGGTCCTCGATCGAGAGGTTGCGGTGGATGATGCCGATGCCGCCCTGGCGTGCCATGGCGACGGCCATGCGCGACTCGGTGACGGTGTCCATCGCACTCGAGAGCAGTGGTGTCGCCATCGAGATGCGCTTGGTCAGACGAGTAGAGGTGTCAGCCTCGCTCGGGATGACGTCCGTATGCCCGGGAAGGAGCATCACGTCGTCGTAGGTCAAACCGATGAAACCGAACGGATCCGCCTGATCCATCTCACCCCTATCAAGGTTGCGCCACTGTGGATGCTCAATGGTAACGGCAGAACCTGGGCGGGTATTCCGCCCGGTCCGGCGCTAGTCGACGCCCGCGAGATCGAGCTCCGGCGCGCGCCTGCCCTGACGTGCCGCGACGATCAGGTCGACGCTGAGGATGAGCAGCGCCACCCACACGATCGCGAACCCGAGCCAGCGCTCCGGCGGCATCGCCTCGTGGAGGATGGCGACGCCCACGATGAACTGGATGAACGGTGCGAAGTACTGGATGAACCCCATGTAGACCAGCGGCAGACGGCGGGAGGCTGCGGCGAAGAACAGCAGGGGAACGGCCGTGATGACACCGGCGCCCGCCAGCAGGACGGTGTGCCAGATGCTCACGGTGCCGAGGGTGAGCCCTGCCGTGACGCCGACCACGATCAGCTGGATGACGGCCACGGGCGTGAGCCACATGGTTTCCAGAGTCAACCCGGAGAGGGCATCCACCCGGCCGCCGACACGCTTCTTGATCAGGCCGTACAGGCCGAAGGAGAAGGCGAGGATGAGCGCGATCCACGGCAGCGAACCGTAACCGATCGCAAGGACCACCACGGCGACTACGCTGACGCCCACCGCCACCCATTGTGCGACACGGAGGCACTCGCGCTGCACGATGACGCCGAGGAAGACGGTCACGATGGGGTTGATGAAGTAGCCGAGCGCGGCCTCGACCACGTGCCCGCTCACGGTAGCGATGACGTAGGTCTGCCAGTTGACGTAGATCAGGGCGCCGGCGAGACCCATCGTGAGCAGCACGCGCCTGTCGGTCAGCAGCCGGCCGAAGGTTCGCCAGGCGCGCATGACCGTCAGTGCGATCGCGCAGAAGCCGAGCGAGAAGACCACCCGCCAGGCCACGATCTCCCAGGCTCCCGACGGCACCAGCGCCAGGAAGTAGATGGGGAGGATTCCCCAGAGCAGGTACGCGGAGACCGCGTAGATCAGGCCCGAGGTGCGGTGCGCGGTGAGGTCGTGCTGTGGTGCTGTCACTTGCCTGACTCTACCTCCGGCCCCCGACACTCGCGGCGCCCACATTTCGTCACGAATGTCGCCGTCGGTGGACCCGGAAACGACGAACGGCCCGGCTGCGCGAAGCAGCCGGGCCGTCGGAAGCGGGGTTCGTCAGCGGACGACGACCGCCAGCACGTCGCGGGCCGACAGGACGAGGTAGTCCTCGCCGCCGAACTTGACCTCGGTGCCGCCGTACTTGGAGTAGATGACCTTGTCGCCGACGGAGACGTCGAGCGGGACGCGGTTGCCGTTGTCGTCGATGCGGCCGGGGCCCACGGCGACGACCTCGCCCTCCTGCGGCTTCTCCTTGGCGGTGTCGGGGATGACCAGACCGGAAGCAGTGGTCTGCTCAGCCTCGACCTGCTTGATGACGATGCGATCCTCGAGCGGCTTGATGGAGACCGACACG
>JBQCCO010000179.1:0-2133 GCA_051962155.1 Leifsonia sp.
AGGAGACCAGGCGCTGAACGCACTCGATACGGGTTTGTAATCCGCTCACTGGGGGAGATTTGTGTCGGCGTGTCGTCCGCGATGTTGGCGAAGGCGCCTGGAACAATGGGCCGCAAGGAAGAGGCCCCTTCCATGTATGAGATGGAAGGGGCCTCTCAGTCCCGCGGCCCAACGGTCCGATGCCTCGGGCCGCGAATCCGCGGAACGCGTCACCATCGCTCAGCTACCCCACGGCGAATACCGGTCGACTCGGCACCCGCCTCCCGGAACGGCGCCTTCCCGGGCGGCTCGCCAATGAGATGGCCCTGTCACGAACCCCACCTCGGTCGCTCGCTCTCGCAAACTCCCGGTCCTGGCGCTCGCGGGCCCTTCGGTCTCCCTCCGGGCCGGGCCACCATCTCTGGTGGCGTGAGAGATTTTTAGCCCTGCCAGGAGACCTCCGCAAGAGGCTGGCAGAACCTATTTCGGGAATCTGCGGGATGGCTCGGATCATCCACAGGACCGGCCGGGTTACCCCCAGGCCGAGCCTGGTTGTCCACCAGTTATCCACCAGTTCATCCACACGCATGACATGCAGCCGTTCCCTGTTGACGGCCGCGTGAAGTCTCCTCCCTTGATCTGCGCCGATGCGGGTAGGAGACGTACGTGTTGAGTGACGAGGAAGGCGCAGCCTGAGCGAGATAGAGGCCGGTTTGACCGCAGACGACCCGGCGTTGGTGCGTCGGTTCGAACGGACGGCGCCCGGGCGGGGCGGATGTCTGCGGTTTGTGATCTTCGCGCTGGTGGTCGCGGGAACGCTCATCGGGTGCCTGACCGCGATCGCCACGGCATCGTGAAGACCGGTTTGCGGCTTCCCCTGTCGACGCGCTACAGCCTCACGGCTCGACTCCGCGCGTCCGGATGCGCCGATACCGTGCGCTGATGCCCTGCCCATGAAGGGAACGGCTGCGGCCGTTCCTGATCGGCTGCATCGTGAAGATTCCCAACCCGATGCGAACGCCTTCGGGGATATGAGGTTCAACGGCCTCGTACACCGTATGCCCGTCGACCCGCCAGACCACCGTCGACGTTGTCCGGTCGAGTGTGACCTCGCACGGGCGGAGCCGGGTGAAGTCATCGTCGAAGTCCTCGTACGGCGACTCGATGACATGAATGAACGGCGTCCCGGCTCCACCGCCGTCCAGGGCCAGATGCTCATGCATCGCCAGCACGCGGGTGGACGTGCCACACACCGAGAACACGCGCTTGGTGGTGCCGAGGTCGGCGATCTGGAAGGCGGCGATTCCCCGGCGGAAATCCTCCGGACTCCCACCGATGCTGGTCACGGCGAGGTCGGCGGCGAATGCTGCGGGCTTATCCGGCGCGAGCTCGAACGAGCGGGTCGACAGAGCCAGAAACTTGACGCTGTCGGCGGCCTGGAACCGGTCGTCCGACAACGAAAAGCGCGGGATCGCCACCTGCACCTCACCGTCGCCGACGACGACCTCCGTGTTGGGGTCACGCGGAACGTGGCGGCCCCCGCCGGGGAGTGGCAAAGGATCCACACTCCATCGTCGCGCGTCGAGGCCGGGACCGGTGAGCTCGTCATAGACGACGAAGGCGTCGCTGGGTTCTTGCCTGGCCGGTATCATGCCCGTTCCGTTCGTTTCGTGGTCTGAACACTGGGCCCATCCTCACCGTGGGGAAGCATGAGCCGGCAGAGGGTCTCGGTGAGCCAATTCTGGAAGCGCGCCCGCGACCAGCCGCGACCGTGGACGAGCCGGTGGAACTGGTCAGGGGCCATGTACAGCCAGAGGACGTCGACGGCATGGTCCAACTCGACGCCCGCGCGCAGCGGACCCTTCTCCGATAGCGCTGTCACCCACGCGCGTGCACCAACAAGCCGCTGCTGCTCGCTGGTCTCCCAGAGCTCCCGCAACCCCGGCTCCCCGCCGTGTGCCGCTCCGCGTAGTACGGCGTCGATCTCTCCATACCGGCTGCCGATGTCGGTGAACAACTCCGCCATCAGCTCCACCGCGCGCCGCTGATCGGGCTCATTGCGGATGCGCTGAGCCAGCGGCCGTTCCAGGATTGCGACCTTCTCGTCATCACCGGCCATGGCCACGTCGCGAAGGGTGGCGAGCAGGGTCTGCT
>JBQCCO010000180.1:0-14491 GCA_051962155.1 Leifsonia sp.
AAGGTGTACCGCCGGCGGCGGTTCGTCGTCTTCGGCATCGTGATCGCCCTGCTGATGGCGTTCGGGTACGTCGTCACCTCACTGGTGGCCCCGGTTCCCGCGACCGCTGCGGTGGTCGCCCACGAGAAGACCCTGGTGCAGCCCGCGGCTCAGCTCGCCTGGCCCGGATACGGTTCCGCTGCGATCGTCGCGCCCGACTATCCCGGTGCGTCCGCCTCGCACGGCAGCGCGGCGAGCGTGCCGATCGCGAGCATCACCAAGACGATCACCGCGCTGGTGGTGCTCGAGAAGAAGCCGCTGAACGGCGGCGACCAGGGTCCGGACATCGCCTTCACCCAGCGGGATGTGGACATCTGGAACGGCGTCATCGCGGCCGGCGGGTCCTGGGCGCCGGTAGTCGCAGGGACCTCGCTCACCGAGAAGCAGGCGCTCGAGGCGATGCTGCTGCCCTCGGCCAACAACTACGCCATCTCGCTGGCCAACTGGGCGTTCGGCTCCACCGACGCGTACCTGAAGGCGGCGAACGGCTGGCTCGCACACGAAGGCTTCACGGGAACCAAGGTCGTCACACCCGACGGGCTCGACCCGGGCAACGTCAGCACGACGAAAGACCTGATCGGGATCGGGAAGCTCGTGCTCGCGTCACCGGCGCTGTCGTCGATCGTCGCGATGAAGAACGCGACCCTGCCCGGCGCCGGCGCGCAGGACAACACCAACGCCCTCCTCGGTTTCGACGGGATGGATGGGATCAAGACCGGGAACACCGACCAGGCCGGGTACTGCCTGCTGTTCTCGGCCGAGGTTCCGGTCGGGACCTCCAAGGTCCGGGTGCTCGGTGTGGTGCTGGGCGCCTCCAGCCACGACGAGCTGTGGGCCGGGGTGCAGGCGTTGCTCACCAGCATGAAGAACGGCTTCCACCCGGTGACGCCGGTCGAGAAGGGCCAGGCGTTCGGGACCTACACGACCGCCTGGGGCGTGTCGTCGAAGCTCATCGCGACCGAGACGAAGACGTTCCTGGTGTGGTCGGACACGCCCATCCAGGTCGATCTGCAGACGCGGCCGCTGTCGTCGGGCTTCAAGGGCGACGTCCTCGGCGAGGGCACCTTCACCCTGAACGGGAAGACGGAGACCGTGCCGCTCGCTCTCGCCCGCGATGTGCCGGACCCGGGCTTCGGGTGGCGGCTCGCGCATCCCGGTGGCCTGGGCACCTAGCCGGGCCGGCGGCGTCAGTCGCGGTCGAGCAGGAACGGGCCGGGGTCGGGGCGCTTCGGCGTGACGTGGTCGCCCGACGATTGATGCCGGATGCGGCGGATCACCCAGGGAACCAGGAACTCGCGAGCCCACGAGAGGTCCTCCGAGCGGGCCTGGCGCCACGTCCGCGGTGGGAGCGGCTCCGGCTCGAGCGGCTGGAGGTCGTTCTCCACGTTCAGCGCGGCGAGGACCATGCGCGCCACCGTGTGGTGTCCGAGCGGTGCCAGGTGCAAGCGGTCGGGCGCCCACATCCGCTGGTCCTGGATCTCGGTCAGCGCCCACTGGTCGGCCACGATGCAGTCGTAGCGCGCGGCGACAGCGCGGACGTTCTCGTTGTAGATCGCCACCTTGCCGCGGATGCCGCGGAACACGGGCGAGAAGCCCACATCCACACCAGTGAAGACGACGACGGTCGCCCCGTCCACGCTGAGCCGCGAGACGGCCTCGTCGAAGAGCAGCGCGATCTGGTCAGGGTCGGTGCCCGGGCGGATGACGTCGTTTCCTCCCGCCGAGATGGTGATCAGGTCCGGGCGGAGGGCGACCGCCGCCTCCACTTGCTCGTCGAGGATCTGCTTGATGAGCTTGCCGCGGACGGCCAGGTTCGCATAGGCGAAGTCATCGGTCTGCCGGCTGAGCACCTCGGCGACACGGTCGGCCCAGCCGCGGTGGCCGCCCGGGCTGCCGGGCTCCGGGTCGCCGATCCCCTCGGTGAACGAGTCACCGAGGGCGACGTAGCGGGACCAGGGATGCTGTGCAGCGGCCATGCCCCCCATTCTGCATCGAACGACATTCTGCATCGAACGGCTCTGTCAGCGGTCTCGGGTAGATTCGATCCAAGTGGAGACGTCAGCAGCACTCATTCCGGATGAGCCCTTCGAGGAGTCCGAGCGACCCGGCGTGCACGCCGGAAGCTTCGCTGCCGAGCACCTGTCGCCGTCGTTCCCGGAGCGCGCGGCGTGGGGGACCGCGGGAAAGCTGCGTGCTTGGCAGGCGGAAGCCCTCGACGCGTACTTCGTTCACGAACCGCGCGACTTCCTCGCGGCGGCGACGCCAGGCGCCGGCAAGACGACCTTCGCACTTCGACTGGCGACCGAGCTCCTCTCGCGGCGTGTCGTCGAGCGCGTGACCGTGGTCGCCCCGACCGAGCACCTCAAGCGCCAGTGGGCGGAGGCGGCGGCGCGGGTCGGACTCCACCTCGACCCCGACTTCAAGAACTCCGAGGGGCGGTACGCCCGGCACTACCGGGGCGTCGCCGTCACCTACGCCCAGGTGGCGATGCGCCCGAGCCTGCACAAGGACATCACGGAGGCGCGCAAGACCCTCGTGATCCTCGACGAGGTGCATCACGGCGGCGACGCGCTCAGCTGGGGCGATGGGATCCGCGACGCGTTCGAACGCGCGACGCGCCGGCTCTCGCTCACCGGGACGCCGTTCCGCTCGGATACGGCGCCCATCCCGTTCGTGACCTACCTGCCCGACCGCCAGGGCATCCGCACCTCGGTCACCGACTACAACTACGGCTACGGGCGCGCGCTCGAGGACGGCGTCGTCCGTCCCGTGATCTTCATGGTCTACGCCGGCCACATGCGCTGGCGGACCAAGACCGGCGACGAGATGGAGGCGCGGCTCGGCGAGGGCAACACGAAGGACATCACCGCGCAGGCGTGGCGCACCGCGCTCGATCCGCGCGGCGAGTGGATCCCGGCCGTGCTGTCCGCAGCGGACCGCCGCCTCACGGAGGTGCGCAACTCCATCCCGGACGCGGGTGGCCTGGTGATCGCGACCGACCACTACACGGCGCGGGCGTACGCGGACCTGCTGCAACAGCTCAGCGGCGAGCCGGTCACCGTCGTGCTCTCCGACGAGAAGGAGGCGAGCGACCGGATCGAGGAGTTCGCGAAGAGCGAGTCCCGCTGGATGGTCGCGGTGCGGATGGTGTCGGAAGGGGTCGACGTGCCCCGGCTGGCGGTCGGGGTGTACGCGACCAGCGCATCCACCCCGCTGTACTTCGCGCAGGCCATCGGCCGCTTCGTGCGCGCCCGGCGGCGGGGCGAGACGGCGTCGGTCTTCTTGCCGAACGTTCCGAACCTGATGGCGCTCGCCAACGCGATGGAGCTGGAGCGAGACCACGCGCTCGACCGGGTCACGGACGAGAACGCGGAGGGCGACCTGTGGAACCCCGAGGATGCGATGGTCGCCGAGGCGAACCGGGACGAGCGGGCGTCGGAGGCGTTGACCGAGCAGTTCGCGTTCGAGGCCCTCGGATCGGAGGCGAACTTCGACCGGGTCGTCTACGACGGCAAGGAGTTCGGCAGTTTTGCCGTGCCGGGGACCGACGAGGAGCTGGACTTCATCGGCCTCCCGGGCATCCTGGAACCCGAGCAGGTGCACGAGCTGCTTCTCCAGCGGCAGCAGCGGCAGGCCCGCCGTCACTCGTCGCGGCCTGTCACGGCGGACGGGCACCCGCCCGCGCCGCTGCATCGCACGCTGAAGGAGCAACGGCAGCTGCTGAACAGCCTGGTCGGGCTGTACTCCAAGAATTCCGGGGAGCCGCACGGCCTCATCCATGCCGAACTGCGGCGGGTGTGCGGAGGGCCCGCGGTCGCGCAGGCGAGCGTGACGCAGTTGCAGTCCCGGATCGACTTCCTCCGGAAACGGCTGGGCGCTCATTAGGGTCGCCGAACCTTCGTGGCGGCGGGCTGCGGACTTTCCTAGGCTGGGGCCGCGAGGCCGAGGTCGTGGGGTCGAGCGGATGAAAGCCGGGCGGATGAAGACCGGGCAGACGAAGACCGGGCAGACGGAGCTGAAGATGGGGTCGGGCACATGAGCGAAGCGATGGCAGACGGAGCGGCACCGGAGCAGCATCCGGATGAGCCGCACCGTTCGGGACTGGCGCAGCGACTGAACTGGTTGCGTGCGGGTGTCCTCGGTGCGAACGACGGAATAGTCTCCGTCGCGGCGGTCGTGGTCGGTGTCGCGGGAGCCACCGCCTCCGTCGCCGCGATCGTCACCGCGGGGCTCGCCGCCCTGGTGGGTGGTGCGATCTCGATGGCGCTCGGCGAGTACGTGTCCGTCAGCAGCCAGCGGGACAGCGAGCGGTCGCTGATCGCGAAGGAGCGTCGCGAGCTGGCCGAGATGCCGGAGGAGGAGCTCGACGAGCTGACCGGCCTGTACGAGCAACGCGGGCTCTCGGCAGCGACGGCTCGGCAGGTGGCCGTCGAGCTCACCGAGCACGACGCTCTGGCCGCGCATCTCTCGGCCGAGCTCGGCATCGACCAGGACGACGTGGTCAGCCCCTGGCACGCCGCGCTCGCCTCGGCCGTGGCGTTCACGTGCGGCGCGGTGCTGCCGATGCTCACCATCCTGCTGCCGGCCGACGTGCGTATCCCGGTCACCTTCGTCGCCGTGCTGATCGCGCTTGCGGTCACGGGATACATCGCGGCGTGGATCGGCGGCAGCTCTCGAGTTCGTGCCATGGTACGAGTGGTGGTGGGCGGCGCCCTTGCGCTGGCCGCGACGTTCCTGGTGGGCAGCCTGCTCGGTACGCGCATCGGGGGCTAGGGCCGGAAGGCCGGCAGACGCGAGAGGACACGAAGCGTGGTCGATGCAGAGAACACGGTGGACACGGCGGTGACGCCGGTGATGGTGCCGCCGCACGCCTCGCTGCGGAACAAGGCCGAGATCGTCCGGGAGTGGCTGCCCCGCTACACCGGAACGCCGCTCGAGGAGTTCGGCGACCACATCCTGCTGACGAACTTCGGGGACTACGTCCAGCGGTTCGCCGAGTGGTACGGCGCAGAGGTGCGCGGGCTCGACCGGTCGATGCCGAACGCGACGGCCGACGGCATCACGATGGTGGATTTCGGTATGGGCAGCCCGAATGCCGCGACGATCATGGATCTGCTGTCGGCGGTCGCGCCGAAGGCGGCGCTGTTCCTCGGCAAGTGCGGCGGGGTGAAGCGAAAGAGCCAGCTCGGCGACCTCGTGCTCCCCATCGCGGCGATCCGGGGCGAAGGCACGTCGAACGACTACCTGCCGCCGGAGGTGCCCGCTCTGCCGGCCTTCCAGCTGCAGCGTGCCGTGTCCTCCACCATCCGTGACTTTCAGCAGGACTACTGGACGGGGACGGTCTACACGACCAACCGCAGGGTCTGGGAGCACGACGACACCTTCAAGGAGTACTTGAAGCGGACACGGTGCATGGCTGTGGACATGGAGACGGCGACGGTGTTCGCTGCCGGATTCGCCAACCGCATCCCGAGCGGGGCGCTTCTGCTGGTCTCCGATCAGCCGATGACGCCGGAGGGTGTGAAGACGACGGAGAGCGATCGGGGAGTGACGCGCGACTTCGTCGAAGTCCACATCCGGATCGGGGTCGAGGCGTTGCGCCTGGTGCGTCGCAATGGCCGCAGCGTGCGGCACCTCCGGTTCGAGGACGACTGACCGCCCGCGACATTCGTGACGAATATCGCGTTGGGCGCCGCCGCGACACACGACATTCGTCACGAATGCGCGGGCGCTCAACGGAAGTCCCGGGAGACGGTGCGGATGCCCGTGTCGAGCGCCTCGAGCCGGTCGGCGACCACGTTGACCACACCCTCCTCGCTGCGTTCCAGGATGCCGCGGACGATCATCGCCGGCGCCTGCCGGGCCACGCGGCGGTAACGGTTCCACACGCCGACCGGGCACACCACGTTGACCATGCCGGTCTCGTCCTCGATGTTCAGGAAGGTCACGCCGGCCGCCGTCGCCGGTCGTTGGCGGTGCGTGACCACCCCGCCGACCTCGATCCGGCGGCCGGACTCGCTCTCGGCGTGGGCGTCCGCAGGACGCACGCCGCGGGAGGCGAGCGCCGGACGCAGGAATCGGATGGGATGGTCGTCGGTCGAGATCCCGGTCGCCCACAGGTCGCTGGCGAGCTGCTCCGCGGGGGAGAGCATCGGCAGCAGCGGCGGCTGCACGGTGATCGCTGTGCCCGCGAGGAACTCGGGGCGCTCCTGCGCGGCGTTGCCGGCCTCCCAGATCGCCTGTCGTCTGCTCAGGTCGAAGCCCTCGAATGCGCCGGCCGCGGCGAGCGCCTCCAACTGGCCGGTGTTCAGACCCGTGCGCCGGACGAGGTCGCCGAGGTCGCGGTACGGGCCGTACGCCTCCCGCTCGGCGACGATGCGCTCGGCGAGCTTCTCGCCGAGGGAGGTGACACCGGCGAGTCCCAGCCGGACGGCATGCCCGGCGTCGCGGCGGTGGGCGGCGAAGTCGAGGCGGACGGCGCGGTCGAACGGATCGATCGGCGGCTGCTCGGCCTGCAGGCACGGATCGGAGCCGGTCGGACCGCGATGGGCCTCGTCCAGCGGCTCCAGCAGCGGGAACACGCCCGATCGCTGGATGTCCGGCCGGTGCACCACGACACCGTGCCTGCGCGCGTCGGCGGTGAGCGTGCGCGGCGAGTAGAAGCCCATCGGCTGGGCGCGCAGCAGCGCGGCGAGGAACGCGCCCGGGTAGTGCAGCTTCATCCACGAGCTGACGTACACCAGCAGGGCGAAGCTGATGGCGTGGCTCTCCGCGAAGCCGAAGTTCGCGAAGGCCTCGATCTTCGCGTAGATCGCGTCGGCGTCGTCCCCGGTGATGCCGTTGTGCTCCATCCCGGCATACAGCTTCGCCTTGAGCGCCTCGATCTTCTCCACTCCGCGCTTGGAGCCCATCGCTCGGCGCAGCAGGTCGGCGTCTTCCGCTGTGCAGTCGCCGACCGCGACCGCCATCTGCATCAGCTGCTCCTGGAACAGGGGGACGCCCAGGGTCCGCTCCAGCACCGGCTCCAGTGCCGGATGCAGGTAGGTGACGGTCTCCTTCCCGAGCTTGCGACGGATGTACGGATGCACGGCACCGCCCTGGATGGGACCGGGACGGATCAGCGCGATCTCGATCACGAGGTCGTAGAAGCAGCGCGGCTGCAGGCGCGGCAGCGTGCCGATCTGCGCACGGCTCTCGACCTGGAACACGCCGATCGAGTCGGCCCGGCAGAGCATGTCGTACACGCCCTGCTCCTCCTTCGGGATGCTGTCGAGCGTCCACGCCTCGCCGAGCGACGCCTCGATGGTGCGCGTGGCGTAGTCGAGGGCGGACAGCATCCCGAGGCCGAGCAGGTCGAACTTCACGAGCCCCATCCAGGCGCAGTCGTCCTTGTCCCACTGGAGCACCGTGCGGCCCTCCATGCGGGCGTGCTCGATCGGGCAGACCTCGCCGACGGGCCGGTCGGTGAGCACCATCCCGCCCGAGTGGATGCCGAGGTGCCGCGGGAACTTCAGCACCTGCTGGGCGAGACCCACCACGTCGTCCGGGATGTCGTGGTCGTCGCTGGTCTGCACAGAGCCCCACGAGTCGATCTGCTTGCTCCAGGCGTCCTGCTGCCCGGTCGAATAGCCGAGCGCCTTCGCCATGTCGCGCACCGCGTTCTTGGGGCGGTAGGTGATCACATTGGCGACCTGGGCCGCGTTGTGCCTGCCGTACTTCCGGTAGACGTACTGGATGACCTCCTCACGCCGGTCGGAGTCGAAGTCGACGTCGATGTCGGGCTCCTCCTCGCGCATGCTGGAGAGGAAGCGCTCGAACGGCAGCCCGTACTTGATGGAGTCGACGGCGGTGATCCCGAGCAGGTAGCAGACCGCCGAGTTGGCGGCGGAGCCGCGACCCTGGCAGAGGATGCCCTGGCCCCGGGCGTACTGCACGATGTCGTGGACGATGAGGAAGTACCCGGGGAAGTCCTTCGCCTCGATCACGTCCAGTTCGCGCTCGATGCGCTCCCGCTTGGCCGGATTGCGGTCGAGGTCGGGATAGCGCTCGGCCGCACCCCGCCAGGTCAGCTCCCGGAGCCAGCTCATCGGGGTGTGGCCGTCCGGCACCTCCTGTCTCGGCAGGCGCGGCCGGGCGCTGCGGAGGCGGAAGGCCAGATCGTCGGCCACGTCGACCGTCCGTTCGACGGCTCCGGGGTAGCGGGCGAAGCGGCGGGCCATCTCGGCGCCGCTGCGGAGGTGGGCGGCGCCCGCGGCGGGCAGCCAGCCGTCGAGCTCGTCGAGGCTGCGGCGGGCGCGCACCGCGGCGACAGCGGTGGCGAGCGGATACTGCGCAGGGCCGGCGTAGTGGGCATTGTTGGTCGCGACCGTCGGAAGCCGCAGCCGGGCGGCGATGCGGGTGAGGACGTCATTGTCGGTCGAATCGCGCGGACCGCCCTGGTCGATCAGCTCGACGAGCACGTTGTCGTGCCCGAACAGCTCGGCGAGCCGTGCCACCTCGTGCTCCGCCGCCCGTTCACCGTGCTCGGCGAGTGCCTGCCGGACGTCGCCCTTGCGGCACCCGGTCAGCACCATCCACTCGCCGGCCGCCTGCTCGGCGAGCTCGTCGAGGCGATAGACCGGCCGGCCCTTCTCTTCGCCGGCCAACTGCCCGGCGGTGATCGCTGCGGCCAGACGGTGGTAGCCCTCCTGCCGCCGGGCGAGCACGACCAGGTGGCTGCCCTCCGGATCGGGTTCGCCGTTCTGCGGTTTGGTCAGCGAGAGCGACAGCTCGGCGCCGAACACGGTATTCACCCGGTCATAGGCCTCGGCCGCCTCAGCCAGGTGCACGACGCCGTACAGGCCGTCGTGGTCGGTGAGCGCAAGGGCGTGCAGGGTGAGCCGGGTCGCCTCCTCCAGCAGCTCCTCCGGCGAGGAGGCGCCGTCGAGGAAGCTGAAGTTGCTGTGCGCGTGCAGCTCGGCGTAGGGGACGGCGTCTTCCGGAGCGTCCGAGATCGGCTGCGGCACGTACTTCGCCCGCTTCCGCGACGACGGCCGTTCATCGGCCTGCTGCCCGGTGCGCCGCCCGGAGAGCCTGCGCTCGAACTCGGCCCAGGGAATCGGCGGGTTGTTCCATCCCATCAGCTCCACCCGCCCATCAGTCGTACCGTGCCTCTGCGAACCAGCCGGAGCCGGCGAGGGCGAGCAGCCAAGCGGTCCCGTCGGCGTCGACCAGCTGGAAGCGGTGCATCGCGCGGGAGAGGGAGGCATCCCACCACCGCTCGCGCACCGGCCACGGACCCGCCCATGAGTCGACCGGACGCGCATCCGCCGCCTTTCCGGTGGGGGAGAAGCGGGCGATCGGCGCTGTGACATCGCCACGGTCGGTCACCTCGACCGCGGCGCCCTCCTCCGTCAGCACGGCAACGGGTCGCGGCACCTCGAAGACCGTCGACGGCGCTGGAGCGGGCAACGACCCCGGCCAGGGACGGTCGGCTCGCGCGAGACCCACCGGACGGTCGCCCCACGGCACCAGCACCTGCCGCTCGGCAGGCGCGCGGCCGCCGCCGATCGTGGCCGTGACGACGGCATCGTGCCCGAGCATGCTCTGCACCCGGGTGAGGCCGTGATGGATGCGCTCATCGGCGCCGCCGCCCCACAGGCCGTCTTCGTGGTGGCCGATGTCGTCGACCGCCTCGGGTTCGAGCACCACCCGGGAGATCGGCGAAGAGAGCCCCGAGTCGATCGCGCCGGCACCCTGCAACTGCCAGCGCACCCGGTCCACCACGTCGGGAGCCGAGAACAGCCGCGGGTGCAACCAGGTGCGCTCGCTGACCCGGCCGGACTCGTCGGTCACCTCCACCCGCAGCGACGTGCACACCAGTCCCGCCTTGGTGAGGCCCGCGACGAACTGCTCCGCGGTGCCGCGCACGGCGAAGGTCACCTGATCGACCCGATCGAGGGGAGGCTCGAACTCGATCGCCCGGTCGAGCTGCTTCGGCGGCGTCCGCGGCACCACTGCTGTGCCATCCAGCCCGCTGGCGAGGGTGTGCGCGTGCTCGCCGCGTTCACCGAACCGTTCCCGCATGTCGATGCGGGACAGCGCGGCGATGTCTCCGAGCGTGTGCAGGCCGAGCCGGCGCAGCAGCGGCGTCAGCTCGGCCAGACCCGGCTGGGTCAGACCCAGCTGGGCGACGGAGAGCGGCGCCAGGAACGCGGGGGAGCCGCCGGACGGGATGACGCGCACGCGGGCGAGGCCGGTGGAGCGGGCGGCCTGCTCCGCCGCGAAGGGCCCATCGGCGATGCCGACCCGCGGATCCGGCAGCCCCAGTGCCTCCAGGCACCGCAGCAGCTCCGCTGCCGCTTCCTCCTCACCGCCGTAGTAGCGCGCCGGCCCCCGCGCGCGCAGCACGCAGGTGCCGGGACGCACCGGCTGCACGCCGGGTGTGATCTCCTCGATCGCGGCGAGCACCGGCTCGAACCCGCGCGCATCCAGCACCGGGTCGTAGGGCACCACCTCCAGTTGCGGGCAGCGTGCCTGCGCTTCGCGCATCCGCAGGCCACGCTTGACGCCGTCGGCTCGGGCCGCGGACGAGCAGGCGAACACCATCCCCTTCTCCACCAGCGCCAGCGGCAGGTCGGCGGCCAGCGCGAGTGACTGCTGTGCTGCGATGACCGGCCAGTCGGGACACCACAGCACGATCGCGCGGGTGACGGCACTCGGATGACCTCCACTCCCGGTCATCTAGCTCACCGCCTCGAGCCGGGTGGGGCCTGCGGCGCCGAAGCTCTCTGCGCGGAACTGCTCATCCGGAGCAGGCAGCCACAGCTCGGCGGTGCGGCGCGGACCGGTGCCCCCGCGCGGCGCGGCCTCGACCGTCACCCTCCGTGAGGAGAGGTAGCCGTTGCCTGTGCCGAGACCGTCCCACCCGCTGCGCGCAACGGTGAGGGTCGCCTCCACCTGTGGCCAGTCGCCGGCCACGATCAGGGTCGCCTCGCGCTGCCGGAGGCGGGCGGTGAGCCGGGCGACGTCGCCGTCTTTCGCGCGGGACGGCGGGGAGACGACGACCACGCTGAGCACGTCGACGACCGCAGCGGTGACGGTCAGCCAGTCGTCGCCGGGATGCGGCACCAGCACGAGCCTCTCGAGGTCGATGCCGAATCGTCCGGCCGCCTCTGCGCCGAAATCGGGCATCCCGACCACGCCGCACCAGGCCCCGGCGGCACTCGGGCCGGCCAGCATGGCCATCAGCAGCGTGGTCGACCCCCGCACCGAGTACGCCGCACCGGCTTTGAGCGCACCACCGGGCAGCAGCGGAAAGAGTGCGGGATGTGTCTGCAGCGTGCGGCTCTCGAGCTTGGTTGCCTGCATCTGCCGGATCCGGGTCTGCAGCTCATGCACCTGCGCGCGGTCGACGACCGGTTCGCTGAGGTGAGGGGCTGCCAGGGTCATGCTTCCATTTTCGAACACATGTTCGAATGGTGCAACTGAAAATCCTGTGTTGTGGAGAACTCCCGCCGCCTCCACGACCCACAATGGAGACGTGCGCGCCACCTACCCCGCCGCGGTCTACCTCTGCCTCTTCGACGGCGGCCGCATCCTGCTGCAACGTCGCTGCGGGACCGGCTACCGCGACGGCGAGCTGTCCCTTCCGGCCGGACATATCGAGCCGGGGGAGTCTGCCACCGCGGCGGTGCTGCGCGAGGCGCGCGAGGAGACCGGCCTCGTCCTCGATCCCGCGCGCGTGCGCCTCGCGCTGGTGCAGCACGGCCGCGCCGACGGCGATACCTACATCGACTTCTTCTTCGCCGCGGACCTCCCCGCCGGCGTTCAGCCGATCGTCGGCGAGCCGGACAAGGCGTCAGAACTGGTGTGGGCCGAAGCCGAGGCGCTGCCCGAGGACGTCGTCCCGGTCATCCGGAATGGGATCGAAGCACTACTGCGCGGCGAGACGTACACCGAATACGGCTGGTGACGCCCTACCGCCCTGACTCCGTCACGTCCTGTCGCCCCTACTGACCCTGCGGTTCCGTCACGAAGTCGATCAGCTGCTCCACCCGGCCGAGCAGCTCGGGCTCGAGGTCGGAGTAGGAGCGAACCTGACCCAGGATGCGCTTCCAGGCACGCGCGATGTCGGTCTGTGTCGCATGCGGCAGCCCGAGCGCGTCGCAGATCCCGTGCTTCCAGGGGACGGATCTCGGGATGCGCGGCCACTCCGTGAGGCCCACCCGCGAGGGCTTCACCGCCTGCCAGATGTCCACGAAGGGATGCCCGACGACGAGGACGTGAGCTCCGTACGGGCCGCGCGACACCTGATCCGCGATGCGGCTCTCCTTGGATCCGGCCACGAGATGATCCACCAGCACACCGATGCGCCGGCCACGGTCCGGCCGGAACTCGGCGACGATCGCGTCCAGGTCGTCGACACCCTCCAGGTACTCGACGACGACTCCTTCGACGCGGAGGTCGTCGCCCCAGACGCGCTCGACGAGCTCGGCGTCGTGACGACCCTCCACGAAGATGCGGCTCGCGCGGGCGACTCGCGCCTTCTGGTCACCGACGGCGAAGGATCCGGAGGCGGTACGCGTCGGCCCCTGGGGTGTGCGTGCCGGCACCACCAGCCGGACCGGTTCACCGTCGATCAGGAAGGAGCCGGTCAGTGGGAACACCCGCTTCTTCCCGAAGTAGTCCTCGAGCTCGATGGTCTGCGCTTCCAGCCGGGTGATCGCCCCGCAGAACCCGGTCGTCGCATCCTCGACGACCAGATCCTTCACCGCCTCGACGGTGGGGACGACTTTGCGGCCGGCGTTCTTCCAGCCGGTGGCCAGTACATCCGTTCCGTAGCGATCGTCCATCACCCGATGGAGGCTATGCGACAGCGTGCGGGAAAGCCGGAAGGCACGCTGCGCTCAGTCGAAGACCCGCACCAGCCGCCAGGACCGGTCGGCCGTGTCGTGCCGGACATCGAACATGTGCGCAATGCCGTCCTCGCTGGTGCCCTGGAAGCGCCAGCCGCCGATCTCGCGGGGAAGGCTGCCGGTCGTGTAACGATGCTCGCCGAATGGCCGCCACCAAGCGCACACCTCCGCCCACACCGTGGGAGTGTCGGACACCCGGTAGCGAGTGGAGCGCCACACCAGCCGTGTGGGGATGCCCTCGTCGGTCGTCCACACGGCGACCGCCTCGTCGATCTCGGTCATGCTGTTCACCTCGCCTGTCGAACATACGTTCGAAGAACAAGTATAGCCACCGGCCGCCGGCCGGCAATCCCATCCTCACGCCAAACGCCGCCGTCGGAGCAGGTGGACGGCTGCCAGGCACAGCATCGCCGTCAGCAGCCCGGCGCCGGTGAACGTCAGCACATCCGTGCCGAGGCCACCGGTGAGGGGGATCAGCGGCACGGGCAACTGCTTGTTCTGGACGTCCGCGAGGGTCACCGTGGTCGAGGCAGCGAGGATGGTCACCGTGATCGGGTTGGGTGCCACCATGAATCCGACCGGCGCCTGGGTCTCGCGCAATTGGTACGTGCCGGGGCCCAGGTTGGTGATCCGGAAGGATCCACCGAGTGGGTCCAGATCGGAGCCGGTGCACGAGGACGCCGATTCCGCCACACAGTCCGTCACGGTGATCGCCGGTCCTGTCGGCTTCCCGGCCCCATCCACCGGTGTGAAGGTCCACGCCGCGCCCGGGAGGATGTTCTTGGCGGCCGTCGCATCGGTCTTGCGCCACAGCACATCGGAGACCGACACCACCACCGTCACCGTGCACAGCGGGTCATTCGAGCCGAGCAGGCAGTTGCTTCCGGTCGTCGGGGACACCACTGTGTTGATCAGCGTGTGGTCACCGGCATCCGGGTTGTTCACGGTCACCGAGTACGTGACCGTCGCCACGGCCGCCGGCGCAAGGCCGCCCGACCAGGACAGCACTGGAGTCGACCAGGATGCCGTCCCGGTCGAGGCGGACTGATCGCCGTTGTACCGGGCATCCTTCAACACATCCGTCAGATCGTCGGAGAAGGTTGCGTTCGTGTACGACTGCGTTCCGGTGTTCTTCACCGTGATCGTGTAGGTGACCTTGTCTCCGGGGTGCGCCGATTGCACGGCGGACACTTTCTTGACGGCTAGTCCGCACTGGGACGGATCAGCCCGGTCGCTGAATTGGGCCACCCCTGTCGTGTTCCCGGCCGGAGCGTCGCTGCCCGCGGTAGAGGTCGTCACCGCAGTCGCCTGGTTGGACACGATCAGAGCGGCTGCCGCATCGCACGCGACCGCGGGCGCCTTGGTCTGGAAACACATTTCCGGTGGATTGCCCACCCAGCTGATGGCGATCTGCCCGGTGATGACCCCCGCCGCGTTGGTGACGCCGTTGACCGTGACGGATGCCGTGATCGAGGTCACTGTCGTAGGAATGGCTGCGAGGCTGAGCGATCCGCCCCGACTCACAGTGACGTTGTCGAATCCGCTGATCACGGCAT
>JBQCCO010000181.1:0-4399 GCA_051962155.1 Leifsonia sp.
TGTGGCGCAACCAGTTGATCCACTGGTTCAACTCCAGCCAGGCGCCCTCGGCCTCGTCGGCGGTCAGCAGGTTCCAGTTGATCGGGTGCGGCGGCTCGGGCAGCGCCGGTCCCGGGCCCTCCATCGCCTCGTCGTCGGTGAGGTCGGGTTCGGGCTCGTCGAGGTCGGGAACGTATCCGTCGTCGCTGGTGGAGTCGTCTGCTTCGGCAAGACGCTCGTCGTCGATGGTGTCGTCGTGCTCGCTCACGGCTGCTGTGCTCCCTTCCGGCTATCGGGCGATCGCGGCGGGTTCGGGTGCCGTGGCGGCGCGGTCGGGTGCGGTGAAGGCCTGTCCTCGGTCGACGGCCGGGCTGTCACGATCGAGGGCACGGTCTGGGCGGGGTGTCCGGTCGACGGTATAGCGGCTGCGCGGTCCGTCGTGGCCGATCGTGGTGGCCACGAATTCTTCCCCGCCGCGCTGCTGCCCGTCCTTCTCGTAGGTGTATTCGTGCGTGTAGCCGCCGGCGATGAATCGGTCGCCGTTGACGAAGTGCTGCATCGCCCATTCCGCGGTCTTGCGGTACATGACGAGGTTGTGGAACGTCGGCTCGAGCTGCGTGTAGGTGCCGTTCTCCTCCCGCCGGTAGTGCTCTTGACCGAACCGGGCGTAGAACCGAGGCACCCCCTCCTTGCCATAGGTGAGCTGCGGATCGGAGGCGATGAATCCGCTGGCGGACTGTTTGGTGTGGATGGACATGCGCCGCCCTGCCTTTCTGCGATGAGCCGCCGCCACGGATGACGGCTGCCTGTGGCAGGAAAGTGAGCGATCGGTCCCACCGCGGATGTGCCGGCATCCTGAGCTGATGCCCGCGTCTGGCAGCAGGTTCAGAGCCCGCGTGCCGGTGCGTCTCGCATGGCCGGACGATTGGTCTCGGCCGGGATTGGGGCCGGTATGCGTGCGGAATCGGAACGGACTCCGAGTGCGGGCCGGTACGCGCGCACCGCTTCCACGTTCACTCCGCTCGCGTCTGTCACGGACCGTGGTGGTGTCGTGGCGACGCGCGGGGCGCCGATCGAGGTCTCGACGTCTTGTTGCATGGCCGCCAGCCGGGTTTCGACGTCGGCGAGGTCCTCTTCAGCGTCGGCAAGGGCCCGGGCGTGCCGGAAGGGCTGCCCGACCCGCTGGTCGGCGTCGGTGGCGGCCTCGTTGGCGGCGGTCAGGTCGGTGCGGGCGTGATCGAGGTGGGCGGGGATACCGGCGAGACGGTTCTCGATGCGTTGGATCAGCCCGACGCCGCCGTCCAGGAACGACTGCCGATCCAGGATGAAGCCGCTGCGTGGCACCCCGGCCAGGCTGATGTGGACCATGAGGTCTCCGCCGAACGCGGGGCTCGTGCTGAGGGTGATGTCGAACCCGCTGATCGTGCCGATCGTCCCGTAGTCGCGGGTGGCGTAGCGGGGCGTCCACTTCAGGTCGGAGGCGTGCGCCCAGTCGGCGAGGGCGTGCGCGGCATCGACTCTGGAATCGAACGCCCGGCCGGCGAGGGTGATGCGGAACCGATCCCCGGAGGTGTCGACGATGCGCGGCAGGGCGGCTTCCAGGCCGGCGATGTCCGTCTCGGCGCGGCGTGCGTCATCGTTCGCGCGGTCGCGGGTGTGGATGAGCATGGACTGGTTGCGATGCCAGGCCCGCTCCAGCCGGCGGAGCCGGGTGACCTCGTTCTGGATCGTGGAGTGCTCCAAAAGCAGCGGGTTCCCCGAGCTGATGGCTTTGGCTTCGGCGGCGGACAGGGTGGTGGAGTCGATCTCCTCGATCTCCCGGGAGTCGAGCCGACCGTGCATCAGCTGCGCGATGAATGTGGCCTTGCGTTCCACGCCTTGCCACATGTAGGAGTCGAAGGAGCGTTCGGTGACGAACCGGACGATGGCGACCTCCGCGTTCTGGTTCAGCTGCCGCAGGATGCGTCCCTCCCGCTGGGCGATGTCGGAGGGTCGCCATGGGCAGTCCAGGTGATACAGGGCGACGGCCCGTGCCTGGACGTTCGTGCCGACTCCCATCTTCTCCGTCGACCCCATGAGCACGGCGACGTGTCCGGCGCGTGCGGCGGCGAAGAGCCTCGCTTTGTCGGCGTCGCTCTTCGCCTCGTGCACGTACCGGATAACCTCGGCCGGCATGCCGCGGGCCACGAGCTGGGCGCGGAGTTCGTCGTAGGCGTTCCACCGGTCCGGGTGCGGGGTGCCGATATCGGAGAACACCAGCTGCAATGCGCCCCGCACCGGGGAGGGTTGCCCCGTGACCACGTCCAGATACTCGTTGTCCCGGGTCTGTTCCCAGACGCGGTAGATGGTGTCGGCGGCGACGTCGACCTTGGTCGGCCCGGACGGGTGACCTGGGAGGATCATGCGGATATCCAAAGCGGCTTTGCGGCCGTCGGTGGAGATGAGCAACATGTTGTCCTCGTCCGGGGACACCTGCTTGGAGGCCACCTTGTCGGCTCGTTGTCCAAGAGCGTCGACGAACCGCTCGAGTTCGACGGTGGGCTGCACCGGCACGGTGGCGGGGGCATGTTTTCCGTCGTCGCGTTCGGCCAGGTCCGGGACCGGGAGGTGGAGGTCGTCGGCGGTCTTCACGTCGGCGAAGATCGACCACATCTTGAGCATTTCGGGCACGTTGGAGAACTTCGCGAACCGGGTCTTCATCCGGAATCCGGTGCCGGTGGGGGCCATCTCCATCTGCGTGACGGTCTGCCCGAACGTGGCCGCCCACGCATCGAACGACCCGATCCCTGCGTTCTCCAGCAGGTCGGGGCGGAGGTATTTCTGCATCACGAACGCCTCGGTCACACTGTTGGAGATCGGGGTCGCGGTCGCCGCGGTCACCACCCGTTCCCGGCCGGTTGAGCGGAGATAGTCGAGCTTCATGTGCAGGTCGGTGGCCCGCTCGGACCCGTCGATGGCGGCGTCGCGGATGTTGGACTCGGTGGCGAGGTTCTTGTACATGTGCATCTCGTCCAGCACGAGGTAGTCGACGCCGGTGTCCTCGAAACACACTCCCTGATCGCGGGTGGTGTCGGTTTGCGCCTTCAGCTTGTTCTCGGCCTGCAGGAGCTTGCGTTGGATGCGCTTGACGCTCATCCGGTCCTCACCCTCAGCGTCGTTGAGCACATGGCGCAGCTCGTCGACCTGGGCCTGGATGTAGGTGATCTGAGTGGCAGGGCGCAGCGGGATGCGTGCGAAGGCGCCCTGCGTCATCAGCACGCCGTCCCACTCGGAGGCGGCGGTGCGGGCGACGAACAGGCGCCGCTTGTCGGCGGTGAGGTCCTTGGAGGAGGCGGCGAGAATCCGCGCCCGCGGGTAGATCTGAAGCCACTCGCGACTGAATTGTTCGAGCATGTGATTCGGCACGACGAGCATGGGCTTGCTGATGAGGCCCATGCGGCGCATCTCCATCACGCCCATGATCATTTCCCCAGTTTTCCCGGCTCCGACCTCGTGAAAGAGGCCGGCAGCGGGTTCGGCGACCATCCTGGCGACGGCGGAGCGTTGGTGCGGGCGCGGGGTGAAGTTGGACGCGAGCCCCGGCAGGGTCAGGTATTCGCCGGCGTTCGTGTAGTCGCGCAGCACGAGCGAGTTGAACCGCCGGTTGTACTCCTCGACGAGAGTGCGGGCGCGTTCGGGGTCTTCCCACACCCATTCGGCGAACCGTTCCTGCAGCTGGTCGGCCTTCTCCTGGGCGCTCGTCGTCTCGACGGGATTGAGGACTTGACGTTTGTGCCCGTCGGCGTCTTCGACCTCGTCATAGACCAGCAGCGTGCGCTGCTCCATCACGGCCTGGGCGATGTCGGGTGCCGGCCGGCGTTGAGTGCCCCATTCGCTGGTGGCCAGCAGGCCCTGCCGTCCGCCGCGGACCTCCCACATGCCCGGCAACGGGTTCTCCACCCGCACCTCGCGGATGCGCAACAACTCGTTCAGGAACTGCTCGTGCACGTCGGCGCTGGTCCATACCGCGCCGAGCCGGGCCATGATCTCCTCGACCCCCAACGGTTCGGGCAACACACCTGTGAGGGCGTCGACATTGGCCTGGAACTGCAGGTCGTCGGCCGCCCGGGCTTTCGCGGCGTCGAGTTTGCTCCGCACGTCGCCGGAGAGGTAGGCGGGCGCGTGGATCAGCTCGCCCGTGCCTGGGTCGGTAAAGACGAGGCCCGTGAGGGCGTGACGGGCGTCGGGTTCGGGCATGCCGAGCATGTCCGCGATCAACGTCAGGTCGATGCGGCCGGTGCGGTCCAGGCTCACCGCGATCGCATCCGCTGGGGTGTCCACGCCTTGGATCTCTGCGCGGGGGGCGACGATACGACGGGACATGATCGCCGCCGGGGACGCGGTCTGGTCGGTGTCGTCGAAGACCTCCAGCGCGAGCACC
>JBQCCO010000182.1:0-2557 GCA_051962155.1 Leifsonia sp.
GCCGCCGGCGGCCGACTAGCCACCGCCGGGCAGACGGATCGGGGAGGCCCCGAAGGGCCTCCCCGATCGGTGCGCGCGTGGTGGTGCTACTGCACGTCCTCGTCGACCCAGTCGAAGGTCTTCGTGACGGCCTTCTTCCAGAGCCGGGTCTGACGGTCGCGCTCGTCCGCATCCATCGCGGGCTCCCAGCGGCGGTCCTCCTGCCAGTTCTTGCGCAGGTCGTCCAGGTTCGCCCAGAACCCGGTCGCAAGGCCGGCCGCGTAGGCGGCGCCGAGGGCGGTCGTCTCGGCGACGACCGGGCGCACGACGGGCACGCCGAGGATGTCGGCCTGGAACTGCATGAGCGTGTTGTTGGCGATCATGCCGCCGTCCACCTTCAGCTCCTGCAGGTCCACGCCGGAGTCGGCGTTGACCGCGTCCAGCACCTCACGCGTCTGGAAGGCCGTGGCCTCCAGAACAGCGCGGGCGATGTGGCCCTTGTTCACGTACCGGGTCAGGCCGACGAGCGCACCGCGCGCATCCGCCCGCCAGTACGGCGCGAACAGGCCCGAGAACGCCGGCACGAAGTACGCGCCGCCGTTGTCCTCGACGGTCTTCGCCAGCTCCTCGATCTCCGGGGCGCTGGAGATGATCCCCAGGTTGTCGCGGAGCCACTGCACCAGCGAGCCGGTGACGGCGATCGAGCCCTCCAGCGCGTAGTGCGGCGCCTCGTCGCCCAGCTTGTAGCCGAGCGTGGTGAGCAGGCCGTTCTTGGAGTGGACGATCTCCTCACCCGTGTTGAAGATGAGGAAGTTGCCCGTGCCGTAGGTGTTCTTGGACTCGCCCGGATCGAATGCCGCCTGGCCGAAGGTCGCGGCCTGCTGGTCGCCCAGGATGCCCGCGACGGGAACTTCGCGCAGCAGGCTGGAGGACTCCACCGTGCCGTAGACCTCGGACGAGCTCCGGATCTCCGGGAGCATCGACCTCGGCACGCCGAACACCTCGAGGATGTCGTCGCGCCAGCTCAGCGTCTCCAGGTCCATGAAGAGCGTGCGGGAGGCGTTGGTGACGTCGGTGGCGTGTACGCCGCCGTCCGGACCGCCGGTCAGGTTCCAGAGGACCCAGCTGTCGGTCGTGCCGAACAGCAGGTCGCCCGCCTCTGCGCGCTCGCGGGCGCCCTCGACGTTCTCCAGGATCCAGACGATCTTGGTGCCGGAGAAGTACGTCGCGAGCGGCAGGCCGACGATCTGCTTGAACCGTTCGGTGCCACCGTCGGCCGCCAGGCGGTCGACGATGGGCTGGGTGCGCGTGTCCTGCCAGACGATGGCGTTGTAGACCGGCTCGCCGGTGTTCTTGTCCCACACCACCGCGGTCTCCCGCTGGTTGGTGATGCCGACGGCGGCGATGTCGTGTCGGGTGAGGTCGGCTTTGGACAGAGCCTGCCCGATGACCTCGCGGGTGTTGTTCCAGATCTCGACCGGATTGTGCTCGACCCATCCGGCCTTCGGGAAGATCTGCTCGTGCTCGAGCTGTCCGGACGAGACGATCGATCCGGACTTGTCGAAAATGATCGCCCGGGTACTGGTGGTGCCCTGGTCGATGGCGACGACGTAGTCGGCCATTGGTGACTCCTTTGTTCTCTTTGGGTGGAGCAGAAGGGGCCGGTCCGGATGGTCCGGTCCGGCCCCGGGTCTTACTTGAGGATGACGAGCAGCGGGATCGCGAGCCAGCCGGCCAGCACACCGCCGATGATCGGGCCCGCCACCGGGATCCAGGAGTACGACCAGTCGCTCGGGCCCTTGCCCCGGATGGGGAGCAAGGCGTGGGCGATGCGGGGTCCGAGGTCACGGGCCGGGTTGATCGCGTAACCGGTCGGACCGCCGAGGCTGGCGCCGATGCCGATCACGAGCAGGGCGACGGGCAGCGCACCGAGGGCGGCGAGGCCGACGGCCTGACCGGGCTGGTGGCCGAAGGCGATCACGACGAACACCAGCACGAACGTGCCGATGATCTCCGTGACGAGGTTCCAGGCGTAGGTGCGGATGGCGGGGCCCGTCGAGAACACGCCGAGCTTGTTCGCGGGGTCCGGCTCCTCATCGAAGTGCTTCTTGTAGGCCAGCCAGGTGAGCGCGGCGCCGATGATGGCGCCGATCAGCTGGCCGAGGATGAAGACCACGATGGTGACGAAGTTCACGTCGACGACGGCTTTGCCGACGCCGAAGTGGCTCGCCCCGTTGGCCACGAGCCCGAGGGTGACCGCCGGGTTGAGATGGGCGCCCGAGTTATAAGCGACCACGACCCCGGAGAACACCGCGATGCCCCAGCCGATGTTCACCATCAGGAACCCGCCGTTGAAGCCCTTGTTCCTGATGAGGGCGACGTTCGCCACCACACCGGGACCGAGGAGGACCAGCATCGCTGTGCCCACCAGCTCGGACAGGAAATCCCCACCTAAATTGTCCACGTTGACCTTCCAGTTGTTCCGTTGACCCTCACCCTGTCGTGCGTTCTGGTGAGGCTCTTGTCAGGGTGGGCATTGTGAACGCTATTGCGGCCACGCTCGCGGTGACAAGAACCC
>JBQCCO010000183.1:0-3492 GCA_051962155.1 Leifsonia sp.
CACCGGCTCGATCCGCTCGCTCGACCAGCTCGCCGAGGACGACTTCCGCCGCTTCAACCCGCGCTTCGAGGGCGACAACCTGGAGGCCAACATCCGGATCGTCGAGGAGGTCGACGCGGTCGCACGCGAGGCCGGCGCCGCGCCCGGCCAGGTGGCGCTCGCCTGGCTGCTGTCGAAGGGCGACGACCTGGCGCCCATCCCCGGCACGCGTCGTGTCGAGAACCTGGAGCAGAACGTCGCCGCCGCCGAGCTCGAACTGAGCCCGGAGCAGCTCGCTCGCCTGGATGCCGTGGCCGCGCCCGCGGGCGACCGCTACGCGGACATGAGCCCGCTCAACCGCTGACGAACGACCCGCGGCAACGCGAATCGCCCCCCGCCCCCGACGGGCGGCGCGTCGCGCCGGCACCGCCGGCCGCCCGCACCCGGCTGTCGCGTCGATCGCATGCGCCGGATTCGCTGCCCCAGGAAGTACACGCCCGGCCCACCCAGCGCTGTGGCAAGAACGACGCGGGGGGATGCGTCGATGATCACCTGCAGCGATGCGAGGGCACCTGCGACCAGCAGGGCGACGACGAAGTCTTCGATGAGCCCGTACAGCGACGAACCTCTCGAGTCAGCACTTGACGTCATAGAGAAGTCCTGGTCCGACGTACGGGATGTTGATCTGAAGGCAACGTCCGGCGCGCAAAGCGTTCGCGGCCGCGTTCTTGACGATCTGGAAGCCCAGGTTGACGACCGTGGTGCAGGCGGCTCCGGGTAGCCCTCCGATCAGGCAGAGGTAGGAGAACATCTGGGCTGTTCCTGCGAAACTCGCGACCTGTTTCGTCTCCGACGTCGTGTACTTGACCGTCCGGCCCCACCACAGCCAGCTGACAGCTGGATCCGCGACGACCGGAAATGCGTTCTTCGCCGTGAAGTCGACCACCTGGACCAGCATCGTCCCGTGCACCTCGAACCGTGTCGGCACGCGGGCGCCGTTCGAATCCTTCGCCCACGGAGCAGCGATGACGGCGCTGATGTGGCCGGCGTCGTCGCCGACGATCGCGGCTCCGGTCGCGGTCAGCCTCAGTGACTCTCCTCGTGGAACGCGGATCCCATAGGAATATCGCTTTGGTGCTGCGGGGGTGGCGATGACCGTATTGAGCCGGAGTGTGCCGTCAGCCTCGACGACTGGCACTGTGGCGGAGCCGTTGCGATTGTCGTAAGACACGACTCCCGCTTTCTCTACCTTGGCACTTGCGGCCGTCGAGGCAAATGGGAGCTCGATGGAGATGCTCTCCGCCCCCGCGCCCATCGAGATATGGTCACTGGGCTTGACCGGGACCGTTAGTTTCGTCCCGTCCACGGTGCTTGCGATTGCACTCGTTCCTTTGTCGGTCGTCGGAATGGCTGCGGCGGAAGCCACGCTTTCTGGCGTGGCTTTGGTGATCGCTGCAAGAGGGTCCGGGAGAGGCGGCGAAACGCTTGCGGCACCGGGCGCTACGAGGGATAGCGCGAGAGCTGTCACGGCTGACGCGGCCATTCCAACGGTGGGTTTGAGTGTCATTGTTTCCGCTCGTGTTCGTCATCGAACGTCGCTGACTGGGCCGTCCTCTACGCGAACGGATCGGAGAGGTCATAGTCATCGATACGGAGGGCATGCCCTCACTTGCTTAGACGCGCGATAGCGGAGGTTATGACGAAAGCCCGCCCCGGGAATCGGGACGGGCCTTCTGGAGGAGCGTTCAGGCGCTTACGCGACGCCCGCGATCCGCGGGTGGTGGAAGGTGTCCCCGAAGACGCGCTCGGAGGCGCCCACCCGGTCGAGGTAGGGCGTGATGCCGCCCATCTGGAACGGGAAGCCGGCGCCGAGGATCATGCAGAGGTCGATGTCCTCCGGCGCTTCCACGACATGGTCGTCGATCAGCATCCGGTGGATCTCGTCGGCCAGGCCGTCCTCGAGCCGACGCAGGATCTCCTCCTTCGTCCACGGGTTCTTCCCGCCCGAGACGATCTTCGCCGCGCCCTTGTCGATGCCCTTCGCCGTGCCCTTGGCGTCCTTCTCCAGCAGCGTGCCGTACTCGGCAAGCTTGTGGAGGTTCTCCGACCGGTAGAACCGGTCCGGGAACGCGGCGTGGTGCGTGTCGAGCACGTGCGCGCCGCCCTTCAGCCCCACGAGATCGAGGAGCCGGGAGGGCGGCATCGGGAGGCCGAGCGGCGCGATGGCCTCGTCGACCACATCGAATGGCGTCCCGTCGTCCACGGCGTGCATGGCGTCGCCCAGGATCTTCGCGAGGATGCGGTTGACCACGAAGCCGGGAGTGTCGGCCGTGATGACCGCGTTCTTCTTCAGGGCCGCCGCCGTGACCATCGCGGTGGAGAGGGTGGCCTCGTCCGTGTGCGGCGTCTTCACGACCTCGATCAGCGGCATGACCGCGACCGGGGTGAAGAAGTGGAAGCCCACCAGGCGCTCGGGATGCGATAGCTTCGCGCCGATCTGCTCCACCGACAGCGAGGACGTGTTCGTCGCCAGGACGGCGTCCTCGGATAGGAACGGCTCCACCTCGGCGAAGACGTCCTGCTTGACGGAGAGCTCCTCGAACACGGCCTCGATGACCCAGTCGCAGTCCGCGAAGTCGGCCTTGTCCGTCGTGCCGGTGACCAGCGATTTCAGCTTGCTCGCCTCGTCCGAATCGATCCGGCCCTTCGCCAGGAGCTGGTCGATCTCGCCACGGATCGTCTCGACCCCCTTGTCGACGCGAGCCTGATCCAGGTCGGTGATGACCACGGGCACCTGCAAGCGACGCACGAACAGGAGCGCGAACTGCGTCGCCATCAGACCGGCGCCGATCACGCCGACCTTGTCGACACGACGGGCCAGCGCCTTGTCCGGAGCGCCCGCGGGCCGCTTGGCGCGTTTCTGCACCAGGTCGAAGGCGTAGATCGACGCGCGGAACTGATCGCCGGCGATGAGCTCCGCGAGCGCGGAATCCTCCGCCGCGAACCCGGTCTTCTTGTCGGTGTTCTTCGCCGCCTTGAGCAGTTCGAGAGCCTTGTACGGGCTCTTCGCGACGGTGCCGATGCGGCTCTTCAGCGTCTTCTCGGCCACCCCGATCGCGATATCCCACTTGACCGCGCGCTCGAGCTTTCCCGGTTCGTGCTTGCGCTTGACCTTGATGGCGCCTGTCAGCACCCCGTCGGCCCAGGCGAGGGAGTCCTCGAGGAACGTCGCCGGGCCGAACATCGCGTCGGCGATCCCCAGTTCCAGCACGTCAGCGCCCTTGAGCGTGCGGTTGTTCTTCAGCGGGTTCGAGATGATCACCTCGAGTGCGTTCTCGATGCCGATCAGGTTCGGCAGCAACCAGGCTCCACCCCAGCCCGGAATCAGGCCGAGGAACACCTCGGGCAGAGCCAGGGCGGGAATGGAGGAGTCGACCGTGCGATAGGTCGAGTTCAGCGCGATCTCCGTGCCGCCGCCGAGAGCCAGCCCGTTGATGAAGGCGAACGACGGCA
>JBQCCO010000184.1:0-9683 GCA_051962155.1 Leifsonia sp.
GGGACATACCAATCGGGTGGGTCTATCGCGCCTCCTTCTAATATTTGTTGGTTGTTGTCTACCAGTGGGTGGTCTCCCCGCCTGTGGTTGAGGTCCACGCCCACCGGCCGCAGGGCCGACTCGAGCGCCTCCTTGCCGAGTGCGTAGCCGGTCTCGAGGGCGTCGCGCACGCTGTCCGGCTGCTCGGTGAGGGGATACGGGCTGAGCAGCCCGAGCGGGGCGTACGAGTCGAGCGCGGGCTGGTCGCGCTCCGCCGGCGGGAACGCCTGGGACCAGGTCCGCAGCTTCTCGAAGAAGTCGAGGGCCTCGCTGGCCTCGGCGGGGACCAGCGGAACGCCCTCCGCAGGCGAAGGGGCGAGCGGTGTCAGGGCCAGAGCATCCTGGCAGGCGTGAACCGCCTGGAGGTCGTCCTCGCCATCGACGGCCCAGCGCCCTACGATCGTGGCGACGCGGGTCGGGAAGTGGATGGTGCGCGGGCCGGGTGCATCCGCTTCCGTGTCGCCATCCCGCTCCGCAGCGGTCTCCGCGGCAGGCCCGTCAGCCTCGGGCGGGAGGAGCAGGAACTCCCCTCCGTGGCCACCGGTGGCCCGCGTCCCGAGGTAGGCGAAGCTGTTGGTCCACGCGTCCACGAACTGGAGCACGTGGTACCGCTCCCCCGCCTCCGGCACGGTCAGCCGGATCGGCCCAGCGCCGAGGTCGACCTGCGCGATGGAGAACAGGATGTCGGGGTCGGCCGAGACGGACGCGTCGTCCGGACCCGGCAGGCTGCGCTCATGCGCGAAAGAGTTGAAAGGCGCGGGAGGCACGCCGTCGATGCCGTGCCCGGTGAACCGGACGACCTGCTCCAGGTCGAGGACCAGCGGGAAGCCGACGACGTAGGCCTCGGTCGCCAGCTCGGTCAACTCCTCAGTCACGTCCGCATCCCGTCCGTCCATCGATCCACTGGAAGACACGATCATTCTACAGCGCGTAGAAGACGCGGCACCATCGCGCACAATATACGCGGAGCGGGTGGTCTGCGGCTGCACAAGAAAAGACTCCCCACGCACCCGCCAGAGCCCGGTTACCCTTGCTGCGTTTCCGCCCTGGGGGAGTTGGCCTGGATGGCGCCACGTGGGGAGCCGGGAATCATTGTAGCGGCTGGCGCTGGATGACGCGTGCGCGAGCACCGCCGCGGATCACGTAGGATACTGTGAGCCGCCGGCCGCGAGAGCGGAAGGCGACGCCAGGAGAATTCGCCTAGTGGCCTATGGCGCACGCTTGGAAAGCGTGTTGGGTGCAAGCCCTCGGGGGTTCGAATCCCCCATTCTCCGCCATTTCGTAAAGGATGCGCCGCGGGAGTGCTGCACTCAGCTCACGATGCGGCACTCTCGGACGTGCGTGTTGCCTTTGGTGTCGACGTACACCTGATGGGTACCGACCCCATATGTGCCCGCAGCGTTGTCGTTGATGCTGAACGTCTCCGTGGAGACGGTCTTCGATCCGTCGCTCATCGCCGTCGTAACGGCGATCGTGAGGTCATTGCGGTTACCGGAACGTTTGATCACGGAGGCTTTCGCGACAATGGAGAGCGGCGTTCCGAACGAGAAGAACAGCGAGTTCGTAGCGGTGGACGCAGGACTTGTCGTCGCGACCTGCGTGCTGAGCCGCAGACGTACCGTCGCATCAGCGGGCGATGAGGTAGGCCCGTCTACGGTGAGATCGACGAGCCGCCCATCGTGCACGAGGTAGTAGCGACCGAGCCCGGTGCCCCGGACCTCGAACTTCTCTGCATCGCCGACCGTCGAGGGTCCCAGGATGATCTCGTTCTCTCCGTTCACTGCTGTCGACGAGACGCTGAGATACCGCCCGGTCGTCGCGTCTTGCAGCGAGTAACTCTCATCCGGATTCGTTACGAGCCGGAAGTAGGGCGCATTCTTCTGCATCGCGCTCGCCGCCACCGTTGAGTCGTCCTGGATGGCCAGGTACGAGTTCAGCGTTTCCGTCGCATAATCCGCCGGGATGGTCCCGCCTGGGGTCATCGTGCGTGCCGCCAGTGGTGCGTCTCCCCACGCGCTCACCTCCGGCCAGGTGCGCTGGTACCACGGGGTGAGCATCGTCCGGAGCTGGATATACGGTGCGACCGTCGTCGTAGCCGGGCCGTTGTACATGGTCAGAGTGTCGAAGTTGAGCTCGTCCATGTGGACGAATCCTTCAGGTCGGGAGGCCTGTGCCGCGCGTGCCAGCCACGTGATGTCCACACCGGGCACCTGTGAGTAGTGCGCATACGCATCTTCGTAGACCGGCCTCAGTTGTCCGCGGAGGATCGACTGCTCGTCCAGCGTGGTCCAATAGGCGCTGCTGTCCGTTCGGCCGAAGATGTTCGGCACGGGTTCCGCCCGGAGTTCGCCTTCTCCACTGAAGAGGTTGTACTGCGCGACCCAGTTGAACGCGCGTGCAAGCTTGTTGTCGTCGAGGCTCCACAGGTCGACGTTCTGGCTTTCGGCGATTCTGGCGATATCGCCCATCAGACCGAGCCCGAGTTGCGCGTGGGCCTGGTCACGGGCCGCTTCTTGTGTCTGTCCCCAGTCGGTCACATAGTTTTCAATGGACCCGTTGATGAATGGGCTTGTATACATCGACACGGCACGGTCGAAGATCGGCTTGCTGTCGGTCAGAACGCCGATCGCCTCCAGAGACACGATCGCTGCACCGTCCCAGTTCCCATTCGCGATCATCGGCGCACCCGCGTCCTGGATGTCGGGGTAGACGACGTTCAGCATGAGTCGCTGGAACGCTGCGAATTCGTCGCCGGAATAGCCGGCATAGCCGCCGTGATAGTAGCGAAGGATTTCGGCGGCGTTGATGTATTTCAGTGTCGCCAAACCTGCCCCGAGAATCTGGTCTCTACCGTCGATCTGTTTCAGGGTGGACGACCACCCGTCGAGGATCTCTGCGGTCTTTTGCGCGTATCGGTCGTCACCCGTGATAACCCATTGCAGAGCGAGGAAGTAGGCGGCGCCTCCCGAGTTTTCATAGTCGGCGATGTTGCCGGATCCTGCGGGTGTACCGCGGCCGACTCCACTGCGGAACACTGGCTGGAAGTCGAGGGTAGACATCGAGTTCGGCACGGAGTCCTTCAACCGCAGGTAGTCGGAATACCACGGCTCCTGCTTGTTCGCGATGTGGTCGCGCATCGCATCGAGCTGCGCCCCGGTCAGCGAGACGCCAGGATGATCGAAGATTTCGACATCGACCTTCGACGTGACAGGTCCCGAATCGGAGTTGTACTGCACGGTGTATTCGTGGGTTCCCGTCGTGACTCCTGTGATCGTTGCGGCCAGTACGGTCCCGTCATCGGCGGCGGTGGCGTTCCCATCGACGATGTAGTGGGAAGCATCCGTATCGCCATTCACCGGCTTCCAGGCAAGTCGAACGGAAGAACCCGTGACTGATTGCTGGACTTCGAGCAGATCGGACTCAGCAGATGTGAACGTGAACAGGTGCGCGCCCTTGTCGCCCGGGGCGACGAAGAGGCCGGCTGCGCTCGCCTGGACCGGGGACACTGTGGCTTCGGCACCATCGCGCAGAGCGTCGAGATGGCTCGCGATCGTATATTGGTGAGAGTTCGGGTACCCCTTGATCGAGAACCGTTCACCCCATCCGACGTCCGGAGCGCTCGCGGTGACGTTGTAGTTCGCGCCGGACTTCGTGTAGTAGGGCCGGCCTGCACCACCGGCGTAGTTCTGGATGGTGAGGTACTTCCCACTGTCGAGGCTTCTGATCGCGTACGTGGTCTGCTGTCCGCCACCGAGCCCCTGGTAGGGTGCGGCGGTGTACTTGTAGCCGTAGATCGCGAAGCGGCCGGCCGAGTGCGCGTCATCGGTCAGACCCACGGCGCCCGAGGCCGCGTCTGCGGTGAGGTATTCGCCGCTTTCGTCGGCAATGTGCACCACGTCTTGTGCCGACTGTCCGTTAGACGGGTAATCGCTGAAATTGTCGCTGACTGGATAGTCGACGGACGGAACATCAGTGGTTCGTGCGACCTGGACCCAGGGTTGTACGGTGGCGTTCGGTGCGCGTGTCGAATAGATGTCCGTGCCGGCGACTGTTTGATCGTCCACCGCCGTGGTCGTCAGATCGATGGACAGGACGTCACTCTTGGCTGCCTTTGCGGACCTGACCAGTTCGGTGATGTCGATGGGAACCGAGGCGTTTCCCTGGGGTGCCGTCGCCGACGCCACTGGCGATCCCTGAACGTCGAGCGGTCGATTGTTCCAGGTGACGTTCGTTTCTGCCCAAGCGGTGGTCGATGGTTTGCCCGCGCTGGTCAGGTACTCGCTACTGCGCACAGCGACAAGGCTCGCCGCGTTGTTGTACTTGGTGATGTTCAGCGCGACGGGCTGGAGCGTCGACACGTCGATCTGGGAAACATCAAACCGGAAGTAGGCGTGACCGCCCTTTCCGACCACCAGGTTCGCTGCTGTGCCGAAGTTCGTGGAGGGGGACGTCGATCGTACGTAGACATCGTCGGTGAGTATCGATGCAGATCCTGCCGCATGGCTCGGAGGAGACGTCACCGTGACAGAGACAAGGGCTACGAGAGCCGTGAGGATCACGCCCACGATGGTTTTGCCACCGCGACGGGACAACAGAGGGTCCTGGAGGGACCGCTTTTGAACGGTCGATCGGTTGCTCATCATGCTCCTTTGCATGGTTGACCAATTCATCGTGCAACTAGTTTCAATACGAGCGAAATTAGACCTCCCGAGGGCACCGCGTCAAGCGTTCGGTCGAGTCGGGGCTCCAGGGTTTCACTTCCATGACCGGTTCCACGATGGAGGAGCTCTACGATCTGAGGGTGGTCCCTTCCGGCCCGAATTCGCCAGGTTCACTGTCGGCTTCCGCACTGTGAGCTCCGGGCGACCACCAGAACAGGAGAACGCAGAACCGATGATGGTCGAGTCCATAACCCACGCCCATGCCTGCTGACAAGCGATTCCCCCGGTCCGTCTTCGGCACCGGAAGCGAACCCGATGCCCGCTTCAGCCTGGCCAACGAGCGCACCTTCCTCGCCTGGATCCGCACGGGACTCGCTCTGCTGGCGAGCGGCGTCGCCCTGGAAGCGCTCAGCCTCGGCATCCATCCCGGCTTCCGCCTGGCCGCCTCACTGCTGCTGCTGATCGCCGGCCTCGTCACGCCGATCCAGGCGTGGTTCGGGTGGAAACGGACCGAGTCCGCGCTCCGTCAGGAGGCTCCCCTTCCCAGTGCACCGCTGACGATCTTCCTCACCGTCGTCGTCACGGCTGTCGGCATCCTCGTCCCCATCGGCGTCCTGGTCCGATGAACGGCCCGGTCGACGCCGGCCTCCAAGCCGAACGCACGGCACTCGCCTGGCGGCGGACCTGCCTGGCGCTCCTCGCCGGTTCGCTGGTGGCCACACGCATCCTCCCCGAGTTCTTCGGCGCCTGGTCGGCGCTCCTGGGGGTCACGGGTGCGGTCTGCGCCGGGCTGCTGCTGGTGGCGATCCAGCGACGGTATCGATCGCATCACAGCAACCTCCGGGGCGACGGCGGCCGCAAGCCCCTCGCGGCCGGCGGCCTGATCGGCGCGCTCGCCCTCTTCGCGGTCAGTGCCGGCGTGATCAGCATCGCAGCCGTCGCGGTGGTCATCTTCAGCCGCGACATCCGGTAACTGCTGGTCGCAACGTAAGGAGATTCGCACGAATGCCGTTCGAATCTCCTTCACTACTGCCGAACGAAGGAGATACGACACCCGATCTCCTTCGATTCGCTCCGGGAAGACCCTGACAAGCGCCTGAGCGAGGCTGGACCGTCGCCCGAAAGCGGTCTATCGTGCGGTTCCGGTCTGTGCTCTCTCATCAGATGGACCGCGGAAGGAACACCTTGACCCTCGACCTGTCCCCATCCCCCCAGCTCAGCGCGCGGTTCGCTCCGGACGCGACCGGGGAGCTGATCGTCGACGGCGTCCGGGAAGGCTTCGCCGAGGAGAGCACCCAGCGAGTGCGGGAGGCGGTGCTCGGCCGAGTGGGCGAGATCGCGGCCGCGGCGGGGCGGCCGGTGCAGCTGATGGTCTCCGACGAGGAGGGCGACTGGCTGCTCGCGGTGCAGCCCGATGGCAGCATCGGCGACGAGGAGGCGCTGTCCGCCGACCTCAACCTCGACCTCGAGCCCGACCTCGAGCCCGAAGCCGTGCTCGAGCCCGAAGCCGTGCTCGAGCCCCAACCTGCGCCCCTCCGGGAGGCTCCGCCTCGAGAGTCGTTCCTGCGAGTGGAGCGCACTCGCCCGGACCGGGCCCGGCAAGGAGTCCGGGGAGCGCTTGCACGCGCAGGTGTCCCTCTCGGACCGTCGGCAGCCGAACTGCGGGAGCGTTCCGAGCGGGATGCGGTGAGCCGTCACTGGGCCGGCCCGCGCACCATCGCGATCGTGAACGGCAAGGGCGGCGCGAACAAGACGCCGACCACGGCGCTCCTCGCGGCCGTCTTCGCACGAAACGGCGGCTCGGGCGTGCTGGCCTGGGACAACAACGAGACCCGCGGCACGCTCGGATGGCGGACAGAGAAGGACCACCACGATGCCACGGTGCAGTCCTTGCTTCCGGCGGCGGACACCCTGCTCTCGGCAGGCGCCCGCACGGCCGACATCGGGCACTACATGCACCATCAGAACGCGGACAAGTACGACGTGCTGCGGTCGAACCCCACCATGCTCGCGACCGAGCAGCGGATCTCGAGTGCGGATTTCGATCGCCTCCATGCCGTCGCCACCAAGTTCTACCGCCTGGTCATCATCGACAGCGGCAACGACGAGTCCGCCGAGCGGTGGCTGCGGATGATCGACCACACCGACCAGCTCGTCATCGCGACCACGGCGCTCGGCGAGCATGCGGAGGCTGGAGCTCTGCTCCTCGAGGCGCTGATGCAGCGCGATGCCAACTCCGCTCGCCTGGCACGCGACGCCGTCGTCATCGTCTCCCAGTCGGAGCGCACGGGACCGGCTTCCGACGTCCGGCGGGTCGCCACGGGCTTCCAGCCGCTCGCCCGGCACGCGGTCACCATCCCGTTCGATCCGGAGATGCACGGCGGGCGGCTGTCCTTCGAGGCGCTCGCGCCAGGCACTCAGCGCGCCTGGCTGCACGCGGCGGCTGCCGTCGCCGAGGGACTGTAGCGGCGCTCCTCGACGGCAGCCCTTCCTCCGGAGTGCGCTCGCTGACCCATCCTCAGCGATCGTGACCCTCATCCGGGTGTCCCCCAAAATGCCGCTACCGGAGGGTTCCGACATAGGCAAGGCTCATCAGGTGAGCGAGCAGACGGACGTGGGCACGGGCGCGGAGTCGGCCCGGCGGAGCGTCCTGCGCCCCCGCCGCCAGCTGTACCTTCGCGGGATCATCGCTGTGCTGGCGCTGACCACGCCGGTCTTCGCGGTCCTGTACTGGCTGGCCCTGCCGTCGGGCGCCTGGCCGTTGGTCCTCGTCGCCCACGTGATCGTGGTCGCCGCGACCGTGTTCGGGGTGACGTCGTTCCTCAACACCACGATCACGCTCGGCCCGTCCGGCGTGCACGAGCGCGGATTCTTCGGGCGGACCCTCCACGTGGGCGTCAGCGAGCCCGGCGAGGTGATCCTCGTGCAGGTCTACGAGGGCAGCACGCTCGACATCCTCCCTCAGCTGTTCGTGCTGTCGCGCCAAGGCCGCCTGCTGATCCGGATGCGTGGACAGTTCTGGTCCGAGGCGGACATGGAGCGCGTGGCGGAGGAGTTCGAGGTGCCCGTGACGCGCCCCGCCGAACCCATGACGATGAATCAGGTGCGGCGCGCCTGGGCGCGCGCGCTGTACTGGTTCGAGCGGATCCCGCTCGGACGCTGACCGCGGGGGGCGGTGGTCCGAGCGGGACCTCCCAGCGGCGGCAGGCACGGCCCGCGCGATCTCCCGGTTGCAGTAGTCGGTGCGACCGTTCCGGCGGTGAGCGCCGCGGCCGGGCCGGCCGTGCCAGGATGACAGCGTGACCGCCCGCATCCATGCCGAGCCGCGCAGCAAGGGGCTGCTGACTCCGCAGCGGACCGATCCCGCACTCGCCCCGCCGGTGACCATCGCTCGCCATGCGGCGGTCGGGCGGGCGGGCCTCTTCGTGCGTCACTACTGGCTCCCGCGCTGGGAGTTGCCGCCCTCCGGCAGCATTCGTCAGGAGGTGCTGGAGTACCCGACCGCCAATCTGGTGATCGAACCGCAGGCGGCCGCACTGTACCGCGCACAACGTGGAGCCGGTTCGCGCACGCTCGAAGGCTCGGGATGGGCGTTCGGCGTCCTCCTGAACCCGGGAGTGGCACGCGGCTGGGCGGGCGTGTCCGTGCGCAGCCTCCCCTCCGCCACGACCCTCGACCGGCTCGTGGCACCCGGAACGCCGCAGTTGACGCGCACGGTGCGCGACCGCATGTCAGGGGGCGACGACGAGGGCGCGATCGAGTCGTTCGAGTCCTGGCTGGATGGTCTGCCCGAGCCGGACGAGGGCGCGCGGTTGGTCGGCCGGATCGTCGCGGAGGTCGAAAGCGATCGCACGCTGCTGCGGGTGGAAGAGCTGGCCGACCGCTTCGGTCTCGGCGTCCGCCACCTCCAGCGGCTGGTCGCGGGCCACATCGGCTTCGGGCCTAAGTGGCTGATCCAGCGCTACCGGCTGCAGGAGGCGGCGGCCGCGCTGCGCTCGGAGGATCCGCCGTCCCTCGCGACGCTCGCCGCCGAGCTCGGCTATGCCGACCAGGCGCACTTCAGCCGCGAGTTCCGCGCTGTCATCGGCGCGACTCCCGGCGCGTATGCGGCCGTTCAGGGCCGGCCGTGAGCTTCCTGCCGAGGAAGAAAGGATGCGGAGCCGTCGCCTCTGCCGCGAGGCGGTAGGCCAGCGGCGTCCACACGATCACCGCGGCGGCCGCACCCAGCAGCAGGCCTCCGACCGTGTCGCTGATCCAGTGCGCGCCGAGGTAGGTTCTGCTCACCGCCATCAGGACCGCCCACACCACGCCGACGATCCACACCCAGACCCGTGGGAACAGGATCCCGAGCACGACGACCATCGTGGCCGCGTTGGCCGTATGCCCGGACGGGAATGAACCGGTGTCGACGTGCACCAGGATCTCGGTCGGCCGCGCGCGGTCGACGGTGTGCTTCAGCAGCTGCACGCAGGCGACCGAGAGGATGCTCGCGGCCGCGAAGAACGTCGCGCCCCACGGGCGGCGGAAGGCGAGCAGCAGCAGGAAGATCAGGACAGGAATGACCATCGAGCCGAGGATGCCTCCCCCGACGTAGTTGAAGAACAGTGCCGGCCCCAGCCACAGCGGGGAGCGGTGCTCGACGATCTCGCCCATCCACTCGGCGTCGATGCTGAACGGCTCGTGCGGACGCAACGCGATGATCACTCCGAGACCGGCCACGAGCGCGACGGCGACCGAGCCGGCGATCACCGGCCACCTCCGCGTGACCCGCGCCGCCTTGACGACGTCGTGGCCCTCGGCGTCCCCGGGCGGGACAGCGGGATGCTGCGTGCTCATGCCGTCAACGTACCCGCGGTCTCGCGGTCTCGCCTGGGTGCGGCCCGGTCCCCCGAGGTGCTCCGCGTGGACGGCTCACGGCTGCTCGGGTTCGGACGGCTCGGATTCGGCGAGGTGCTCGTTGTTGCAGTCCGGGGCGGCGTGTCG
>JBQCCO010000185.1:0-4695 GCA_051962155.1 Leifsonia sp.
GACCTACTCGGACAACACGATCATGGAGGAGCTGGCCCGCCTCGTCGCGATCAAGACCGGCGCAGGCAACACCTTCGCCGCCGAGAACGCGGGCGTGCTGGCCGGGCTGAAGGGCTACGGCATCGACACCACCGGCATCCACATCGCCGACGGCTCCGGCCTCAGCGCCGACAACGCCGTCCCGCCGTCGTACCTGACCCAGCTCTTCATCAAGGTGCTCAACCGGCAGAACGGGCTGGGCGTGGTCTACGACGGTCTGCCGGTCTCCGGCCGGACCGGCACGCTCGGGCCCGGCTACAGCCGGTTCACCGGCGCGAACTCGGTCGCCGACGGCTCGGTGTTCGCGAAGACCGGGTGGATCGACAACGGCTACACGCTGTCGGGCATCGTGAATGCGGCGGATGGGACGCCGCTGACGTTCGCGGTCTTCGCCCTGGGGAACGTGTCGGACAACGCCAAGCAGGCGATCGACACGCTCGTCACCGGCTTCTACAAGTGCGGGGACAATCTCACGAACGGGTGAGGCCCATCCACAGCTCGCACATGGAGAGGTGCCGGCCGGCCGGCGGGCCCCTCTCCATTTCGGCTCAGGACGTCACGGCCTTCTGCCGCTGACGGCCGCCGCCGGACTCGATCTCGATCTTGCGCGGCTTGGCGCGCTCGGCCACGGGGATCATCACGGTGAGCACCCCGTTGTCGTAGTGCGCGGTGATGCCGTCCGGGTCGATGTCGTCGCCGATCGTGAACTGGCGCTGGTAGGCGCCGTACGGGCGTTCCTGCAGCAGCCAGCGCTGCGATCTCTCCTCGGTGGGCATCCGCTGAGCGCGCAGGGTCAGCAGGTGTCCGTCCACGTCGATGTCGACGGAGTCGGGCTGCACTCCGGGGAGGTCCGCGTTGAGGATGTACTTGTCGTGCTCCCGGAACAGGTCCACCGGCATCAGCCGCGGCTGCCGGCTGGTGTCGAAGATGCTCTGGGCGATCCTGTCCAACTGGCTGAAAGGATCGAACGACATGGCCATGATGTGCACTCCTTCCATCTCAGGGTGTAGTGTCGCTATGAAGTTATCTGTGGCATTTGCAACATATTTTCTACCACATCCCTTCCAAGAAATCAGCCCCTTCACGAAAGTTTCAGCATGGTCGACGAACCCTCGGGCACTCCGCTCTACAGCATCGCGGTGGCGGCAGAACTGGCCGGCCTCACGCCGGCGACGCTCCGGCTCTACGAGGAGAAGGGGCTGCTGACCCCCGCGCGGACCGAGGGCGGGACCCGCCGCTACAGCGACGCCGACATCGCGCGTGTCCGGCTCGTCGCGCGGCTTCAGGAACAGGGCGTGAACCTGACCGGCGTCGGACGCGTGATCGAGCTTCAGGAGGAGAACGACGCCCTGCGACGCCGGCTCGACAGGAAGCGGTGAGCACGAGGCCGCTTGAGGCGACAACCTGCACAGCGAAAGGCGGCTGTCGTCGCCCTGAGCGGGCAGACTGACCAGCGGGGACTGTACGTGTTGCCCGCTCCGGCAGGTCAGGCGAGAGTGGCGTCATGACGATGACCACCCGAGACGCCGGGGCCACTGCGCGACCCGCGGCAGAAGCGCATGCCGACGACGCTGCTCTGCTGCGACGCCTCTACCGGACCATGGCGACCGTACGCCGCCTCGACCTCGACGCGGTCGCCATGCAGCGGCAGGGCATCATCCCCGGCTACGCCCCGATGCGGGGTCAGGAGGCCGCGCAGGTGGGCAGCGCCGCCGCCCTGGACCTCCGCCGCGACTTCGCCTTCCCGACCTACCGCGAGCTGGGTGTCGCCGTCGGGATGGGCGTTGATCCTGTCGCCTATCTCGCCTCGCACCAGGGCGCCTGGCACGGCGGGCTCTGGGATGCGGCGGCCGCGCGCCTCGCGCCGATCAACGCGGTCGTCGGAGGAGCGGTGACGCACGCGGTCGGCTGGGCGCTCGGCGCGAAGCTCGACCGCACGGGTGGCGTGGCGATCGCCTACTTCGGCGACGGAGCGAGCTCGCAGGGCGACATCCACGAGGCGATGAACACGGCCGCCGTCTCGCGCCTGCCCGTCGTGTTCTTCTGCCAGAACAACGGCTGGGCGATCTCGGTCCCGGCCTCCGAGCAGGTGGCCGGCGGCTCGGTCGCGGCACGCGGGGCCGGATACGGCATGCCGGGGATGCGCGTCGATGGCAACGACGTGATCGCCGTCTACGACGCGACACGCCGAGCCCTCGACCGGGCGAGGAAGGGCGGCGGGCCGAGCATCGTCGAGGCGATGACCTACCGCATGGGACCGCATTCCACCTCGGACGACCCCGGCCGCTATCGGACCCTCGACGAGGAGCAGTCGTGGCTGGCCCGCGATCCGCTCGCGCTGTGCGAGCAGCAGCTGCGGCGCACCGGCACGGTCGGCGACGGGTTCTTCGCCGAGGTCGCCGAGACCGCCGGAGCCCTGGCGGACCGCGTACGCGACGACGTCGCTGCGCTCGGTGGGCGTCCACCGGAGGAGATGTTCGACTTCGTGTTCTCCAACCCGCCCGCCGCTCTGCTGGGGCAGCGCCGCGCCTGGGAGGAGTCCCGCCATGGCTGAGCTGACCACCATGCAGCGAGCACTCAACCGAGCGCTCGACGACGGTCTCGCGGCCGACGAGCGCACCCTCGTCTTCGGCGAGGACGTCGGGACGCTCGGCGGCGTCTTCCGCGTCACCGACGGGCTGAAAGCGAAGTACGGCGGCGATCGCGTGTTCGACACGACGCTGGCCGAGGCCGGGATCATGGGGATGGCGGTCGGGCTGGCGATGGCCGGGTGGCGGCCGGTGCCGGAGATCCAGTTCGACGGGTTCTCGTATCCCGCCATCGACCAGATCGTCAATCAGGTCGCCCGGATGCACTACCGCAGCCGCGGCGCGTTCGACATGCCGATCACACTACGGCTGCCGAGCTTCGGCGGGATCCGCGCTCCCGAGCATCACGGTGAGAGCCTCGAGGCGCTGTTCGCGCAGGTGCCCGGGCTCAAGGTCGTGGCCCCCTCGACGCCCGCGGAGGCGTACGCGCTGCTGCGTCAATCCATCGAGGACCCGGACCCGGTGATCTTCCTCGAGCCGAAGTCCCGCTACTGGCACAAGGACACCGTCTCCGACGAGGAGCTGGAGGAGCGACTTCCGGTGGGGACCTCTCGGGTCGTCCGCCCGGGCCGTCACGTCACCCTCGTTGCGTGGGGCGCCATGGTGGCGCGCTGCCTGCAGGCCGCCGAGCTCGGAGCGGAGGACGGCGTCGAGATCGAGGTGATCGACCTGCGCTGGCTCAAGCCGATCGACGCCGACGGCCTGGCCGCCTCCGTGGCCCGCACCCGCCGGGCCGTGGTGGTCCACGAGGCACCGCTGACCGCCGGGCTCGGGGCCGAGGTGAGCGCCCTCATCACGGAGCGCTGCTTCGCCGAGCTGAAGGCTCCGGTGCAGCGCGTGACCGGCTGGGACGTTCCCTATCCCTCGCCGGTGCTGGAGGATGAGTACCTGCCGAGCATCGACCGCATCCTGGACGCCGTCCAGACGACCCTGGAGTACCGCCGTGGCTGAACGAACCTTCGACCTCCCGGACCTCGGCGAGGGGCTGCAGGAGGCGACCGTGCTGGAGTGGCTGGTCGCCGAGGGCGAGCACGTGGAGCGCAACGCGCCGCTGGTCGAGGTCGAGACGACGAAGTCGGCGGTGGAGCTGCCGTCTCCGCAGTCCGGTGTCGTGGCCCGCTTCCACGTGGCCGAGGGGGAGGTGCTGGAGGTGGGAGCCCCGCTCGTGACGTTCACCGTCGAGGACGAGCAGGCAGGCATCGTCGGCACGGTCCCGGTGGAGGAGGCGCCGCGGCGCCGCGTCCGTCTCTCGCTTCCGGAGGACTGAGGCCGTGCACATCCACGCGGAGCATCATCCGGGACCCGACCCCGTCCTGCTGGTCCACGGCTTCGCGTCGACGGGGGCCATGACCTGGGAGGCGACCGGCTGGGTGCGTGCGCTCGCCGAGGCCGGGCGGGGTGCGATCGTCCCCGACCTGCGGGGGCACGGCGCGAGCGATGCGCCGCACGATCCTGACGCCTACTCGCCCGAGCTGCTCGCCCGGGATCTGCTGGCCGTGCTCGACGAGCACGGTGTCGAGCGCGTGGATGTGATGGGCTACTCCATGGGCAGCTGGGTGTCGCTCGCATTGGTCGCGCTGGCACCCTCGCGGGTCCGGCGCCTCGTGGTGGGCGGCGTCGGAACGGTCGAGCAGTTCGGGCACTGGGGCGTCGCCGCCGTGCAGGCGGCGCTGCGCGACGCATCGACCGAGTTGGATGCGGACAGCCCGCTCGCGCCGCTGCTCGCCTCGCTGCGCCAGGCGCCGGGCGTGGACCGCGAGGCGCTCGCGGCGTGCGCGGCCGGGATGGCGGTCCACCCGCTGCCGCTGTCGAGCTCCGTGCCGACCATGCTGGTCGTCGGCGAGGCCGACCCCGTGACGGAGGGAGCGGAGGACGCGGCGCGCCTGCTCGGTGCCCAACTGGTCGTCCTGCCGCGCCGCAACCACGTCACCACGCTGAGCGCCCGCGCCTTCAAGCAGGCCGCCCTCCCTTTCTTCGGCGCCCCCATCCCCGTCTCCTGACCCCGAGCCCCACCCCCACCGTCGAGTACGCAAAGACTGCACGCCCCCGCGGCGTGTCCGGTGCAATC
>JBQCCO010000186.1:0-11553 GCA_051962155.1 Leifsonia sp.
TTCCGCCCACATCGAGAAGCCGGACGAGTTCCGCGCCGAACTGCTCGCCTGGATCAGCTGAGCGACGCCGTGTCGCCGAGCGTCCCGCGCTCGAGCCCCAGCATCCCTTCGACCGCGCGCGCCAGGGCGGGGCCGCGCTCGCCGCCCGCTCCCCAGCGGACCAGCGCCTGGGCGTTCAGTCCGTCGATCATGCCCAGCAGCTGCCAGGCCGCCTGCGCGGGGTCGTCGGCCCGGAAGTCGCCTACCGCGACGCCGTCCTCGATCACCGAGAGGATGAGCGCCTGCCACGCGTCCATCTCGTCGCGGACGGCCGCGGCGAGCGCCTCATTGCGTCGGCCCAGCGCCCAGGCTTCGACCCAGACGAGGGTGACGTCCTCCCGCGTGCCGTCGAGCAGCGTGCGCAGGAGAGCGGCGAGTCGCGCGGTCGGACCGTCCACCGGCGCCAGCAGGCCGCGCACCTCATCCAGCTCGGCGGCCACCACGGCACGGAAGGCGGACGCGACCAGCTCATCCATGGCCGGGTGGTAGTGCGCGACGAGTGCGGGCGCGACCCCCGCGCGTGCGGCGACGCCGCGGAGGGTGACCGCGGCGAGCCCGTCGGCGAGCGCCACGTCACGCGCGGCAGCGGACAGTTCGGCCCGTCGCTCAGCGGGCGGGCGTCGGGCGGCTCTTGACATGGTCCGCCCAGTATAGGTAGCTTCGCTCACATATTGATCGTCTGATCAACAATTCGTCGCCCACCCGCGGAGGACACCGATGACCTGGCGCATGCCCGCTGAGACCGCACCCCACGAGCGCACGTGGATGGCCTTCCCGCGCGCCGGCATCACCCTCGGCGACGACGCCGCGTCGGCCGACGAGGCGTACGCCGCCTGGACGGCGGTGGCCCACGCCGTCTCCGAGTACGAGCCGGTCAGGATGGTCGTCGACCCGAGCGAGCGCGAGCGCGCCAGGCGGATGCTCGGCGCCCACGTGGAGCAGGTGGAGGCGCCACTGGACGAGTTCTGGATGCGCGACTTCGGCCCCACTTTCGTGGTCGACGACGAGCGGCCTGGCGCGCTCGGCGCCGTCGACTGGACGTTCAACGGCTGGGGCGACCCGGAATGGGCCGAGTGGCACAAGTCCGCCGGGATCGCCGCGTTCGTGGCCGACCGGACCGGAGCGGAGGTCATCAGCTCCCTGCTCGTCAACGAGGGCGGCGGCATCCACGTCGACGGCGAAGGGACCGTGCTCCTGACCGAGACCGTGCAGCTCGACCCGCGCCGCAACCGGTACGCGGACAAGGCGCGCGTGGAGGCGGAGCTCGCCCGCACGATCGGCGCGACGCACGCCATCTGGCTCCCGCGCGGACCCACCCGCGACTACGACGACTTCGGGACGAAGGGTCACGTCGACATCGTCGCGACCATCCCGTCGCCTGGACGCCTCCTGGTGCACGCCCAGCAGGACCCCGGGCATCCGGACTTCGCGGTGACGCGCGAACTGCGGGCCCTGCTCGCCGGGACGACCGACGCCGCCGGGCGCTCCTGGGACATCGTCGACCTGCCCGCAACGGCGACCCTGAGGGACGAGGAGGGCTTCGTGGACTGGAGCTACGTCAACCACCTCGTGGTCAACGACGGCATCGTGGCCTGCGGCTTCGGAGAGGAGCGGGCGGACGCGGAGGCGACCGCGGTCCTCGAAGCGGTGTACCCGGGGCGGACGGTGACCATGGTGGATTCGCGGCCGATCTTCGCGCGCGGAGGCGGCATCCACTGCATCACGCAGCAGCAGCCGGCCGTGACCGCGGCGCCCGCGCCCGCCGCCTCGGCCGCCACCACCTCCTCCTCTGAGGAGGACGGGCGATGACGTTCGACGTGGTGGAGGCGCCCATCTCGGAGTTGCGGCGCGCGCTCGAGGCCGGCGACACGACGAGCGACGAGCTCGTCACGGCGTACCTCGCGCGGATCGACGCCTACGACGTTGCCGGCCCGCACCTCCACTCCGTCGTCGTACGGAACCCGGACGCACTGGCCGATGCCCGGGAGTCGGATGCGCGGCGCGCGCGGGGCGAGACTCTCGGGCCGCTCGACGGCATCCCGTACACGGCGAAGGACAGCTACCTCGCCCGGGGTCTGACTGCAGCGGCCGGGTCCCCCGCGTTCGAGCACCTCGTCGCACAGCGGGACGCGTTCACGATCGAGCGCCTGCGGGCTGCCGGGGCCGTCCTGCTCGGGCTGACCAACATGCCTCCGATGGCGGCGGGCGGGATGCAGCGCGGCCTGTACGGTCGCGCGGAGTCGCCCTACAACGGCGACTACCTGACGGCCGCGTTCGCCTCCGGCTCCTCCAACGGCTCGGGCACGGCGACGGCGGCCAGCTTCGCGGCGTTCGGTCTCGGGGAGGAGACGTGGTCGTCGGGCCGCGCACCCGCATCCAACAACGCCCTGTGCGCGTACACGCCGTCCCGCGGGATCATCTCGGTCCGGGGCAATTGGCCCCTGGTGCCGACGATGGATTTGGTGGTGCCGCACACGCGCACGATGGCGGACCTGCTCGAGGTGCTGGACGTCATCGTCGCCGACGACGCCGAGACGCGCGGCGACTTCTGGCGCTCCCAGCCGTGGGTGCCGCTCCCGCGCGCGTCCGCTGTGCGGCCGGCGTCCTATCCCGCGCTGGCCTCCGGCCCGTCTGTCGCCGGACGACGGTTCGGCGTTCCGCGCATGTACATCAACGCCGACGAGGAGGCCGGGACGGCGGGACGCGCGCTGGCCGAACGGACGTGGATCGGCGGCCCGACCGGTCAGCGGATCGAGACGCGGGCGTCGGTGATCGCCCTCTGGGAGGCGGCCCGGCGGGACCTGGAGGCGGCAGGGGCGACGGACGTCGAGGTCGACTTCCCTGCTGTGTCGAACTACGAGGGCGACCGTCCGGGCGCGCCGACGATCGCGACGCGTGGGCTGGTCAGCCCGGAGTTCCTGCACCGCGAGATCGTCGACCTGTCGGCGTGGGCGTGGGACGACTTCCTCGCCGCCAACGGCGACCCGGCCCTGAACACGCTGGCGGCGGTGGACGGCGCACGCATCTTCCCGCATCCCGATGGCGCGCTGCCCGACCGGTACGACGGCTTCGAGGACGACATCGCCGGGTACCCGGACTGGGTGCGCGCGCATCCCGGCACGACGCTCGCGGGCATCCCGGAACTCGCCGAGGGCGTCCGCGGGCTGGAGGAGACGCGCCGGGTCGACCTGGAGGAGTGGATGGACGGGCTGGGCCTCGACGCGGTGATCTTCCCGGCGGTGGCGGATGTGGGCCCGGCCGACATGGACGTCGACCCCGCCTCTGCGGACCTCGGCTGGCGGAACGGCGTCTGGGTCGCCAACGGCAACCTGGTGCCCCGCCACCTCGGCATCCCGACCGTGACGGTGCCGATGGGGACCATGGACGACATCGGGATGCCCGTCGGCCTCACCTTCGCCGGCCGCGCCTACGACGACACGGCGCTGCTGGCCCTGGCCGCCGCCTTCGAGGCGACCGGCCGCCGCCGCACCGAGCCGCCGCGCACCCCCCGCCTCCCCTGACGCCCCACACCCCCACCGTCGAGTCCGCACAGATTGCACGCTCGCTCGGCGTGTCGCGTGCAGTCTTCGTGTACTCGACGGTGGGGGTGCGGCAGGGGGGTGGGTCAGCCGGCGACGCCGACGGGAGCACGCTCCGTTTCGGGGCGGCCGAGGCTGGCCAGCATCGCGTCGGCGAGGTCGGCGCGCGAGACGGTGAAGTGGCGCGGGACGCTGCCTCCCACGCGCGTGAGGTACCTCCCCTTCGCCGGGCCCGAGGTGAGCATGGGCGGGCGGAAAGCCGTCCAGAGGGCCGGGGACTCGGCGAGCGCGCGCTCCATCTCTCGCAGGTCGTCGTATACGGGACGCAGCAGCGTGCCGATCAGCGGCAACGCGATGCGCCGGCTGATGAAGCTGTCATCGGCGGGCGGCGGGGCGACCGGCGCCGCACTGATGACGACGAAGCGCTGAGGCGTCTCGCCCATCCCGGCCAGGATGGCCCGGGCGGCCGGGGCCGCGACCGGGGCGTCCGAGCGCTTGCGCGGACCGATGGCGGAGAACACCGCGTCGGCGCCGGCCACAGCCGAGCGCACCTCCGCCGTGTCATCGAGGCTGGGGACGACCCGGGTGCGGGCGCGGGAGTCCACGTCGGCGGAGGGCCGGCGGATCACCGGGGTCACGGTGTGACCGCGGTCGAGGGCGAGGCGGGTGAGGAGCCGGCCGGTCTGGCCGTTCGCTCCGAAGATGGTGAGCTTCATATCGTCATAGTAAGTGATAGTCACACTCGCGTGCAATCACAACTTGGTACGATATCCGGATGAACTCGGAGTCGCCCGGCCTGGAATCCCGCGTCAGCTTCCTGGTGTCGCAGCTGGGATTGCAGAGCGCGCAGGCATTCACCGCAGCGCTCGCGCCGCTGGGGCTGACGCCGAACCGGTACGGCATCCTCATGAACGTCGCCCGGCAGGAAGGGCGCACGCAGCAGGAGCTCGCCACGGCTCTGGGCCTGCACCGCAACTCCATGGTCGGGCTGATCGACGACCTCGAGAAGAGCGGCCTGGTCGAGCGCCGCCGGCACCCGAACGACCGGCGCGCCTACGCCATCCACTTGACGCCGGCGGCCCGGGATGTGGTGGCCGCCGCGACCCGCCTGGCCGACGAGCAGGAGGAGGCCATGCTCCGGCACCTCGATGCGGACGACCGCGCCACCCTCCTGGCCATCCTCTCCCGGATGGTGGAGCGCGGCGGCTACCGGCCCGGGGTGCACCCGGGGCTCGCGCGCGACCACGGAGCGCGCCGGTAAGCTGGATGCCGTGTCCAAGGTCTTGAGCAGTCTGCCCGTCGGTGAGCGAGTCGGCATCGCGTTCTCGGGAGGCCTCGACACCTCCTGCGCGGTCGCCTGGATGCGTGAGAAGGGTGCCATCCCCTGCACCTACACCGCGGACATCGGGCAGTACGACGAGCCGAACATCGACGAGGTCCCGGGCCGTGCCGTCGAGTATGGCGCCGACATCGCGCGCCTGGTCGACGCGAAGCGCGCCCTCGTCGAGGAGGGCCTGATCGCGCTGCAGTGCGGCGCGTTCCACATCCGCTCGGCCGGCAAGACGTACTTCAACACGACGCCGCTCGGCCGTGCTGTGACCGGCATCATGCTGGTGCGCGCGATGATGGACGACGGCGTCGAGATCTGGGGCGACGGCTCCACCTACAAGGGCAACGACATCGAGCGGTTCTACCGCTACGGCCTCATCGCCAACCCGCGACTGCGGATCTACAAGCCGTGGCTCGACTCCGCCTTCGTGGAGGAGCTCGGCGGCCGGACCGAGATGAGCGAATGGCTGGTCGCGCGCGGCTTCCCGTACCGCGATCCGAGCGAGAAGGCGTACTCCACCGACGCCAACATCTGGGGCGCCACGCACGAGGCCAAGCGCCTGGAAGAGCTGGATGCCGGACTCGAGATCGTCGACCCGATCATGGGCGTCGCCGCCTGGCGCGACGACGTCGAGGTCACGCCCGAGACGGTCTCCGTCCGGTTCGAGGGCGGACGCCCGGTCGCGATCAACGGCGTCGAGTTCGACGACCCGGTGGCGCTGGTGCTCGAGGCGAACGCGATCGGCGGCCGGCACGGGCTGGGCGCCTCCGACCAGATCGAGAACCGCATCATCGAGGCGAAGAGCCGCGGCATCTACGAGGCGCCCGGCATGGCGCTGCTGCACATCGGCTACGAGCGCCTCCTGAACGCCATCCACAACGAGGACACGGTCGCCAATTATCACAACGAGGGCCGCCGTCTCGGACGCCTCATGTACGAGGGCCGCTGGCTCGACCCGCAGTCCCTGATGCTGCGCGAGTCGCTGCAGCGCTGGGTCGGCTCCGCCATCACGGGCGAGGTCACCGTGCGCCTGCGCCGTGGCGACGACTACACCATCCTCGATACGACGGGCCCGGCCCTCAGCTATCACCCCGAGAAGCTGTCGATGGAGCGCGTCGGCAACTCCGCGTTCGGCCCGGGCGACCGCATCGGTCAGCTGACGATGCGCAACCTCGACATCGCCGACTCGCGCTCCCGCCTGGAGCAGTACGCCGCGGCCGGCCTCATCGGCGGCCCGACCGGCGCCCTCGTCGGCGAGCTGGAGGAGGGGAGCGCGCGCTCCATCCTCGAAGGCGTCGAGGCGGTCGACGAGGCGCTCTCGCGCGACATCGACCTCAGCTCCGGGGGCGCGGCCTTCGACTCCGGCACCGACTGACCCGATCGCCGCACCGAGATGACAGCGGGCGTTTCGGGTGACGGTACGGCCTCCGACCACGTCGTCGCGGTGCTCGTTCTCGACGGCGCGAAGCCGCTCGACGTCGGCATCCCGGCCCAGGTGTTCTCGCGCCGGCCGAGCATGCCGTACGACGTCCGCGTCTGCGGTGCGGCGCCGGGGCCGGTCACCGGCGGCGACGGGCTCTCGTATCGCGTGGCGGAGGGGCTCGAGGCCCTGGAGCAGGCCGACACCGTGTTCGTGCCCGGGTACCGCAACCCCGCCACAGCGGATCCGCCGGATTCCGTCGTCTCCGCCCTGCGTGCTGCGCACGACCGCGGCGCCCGGCTGGCCGCGATCTCGACCGGGGCCTTCGCGCTCGCAGCGACCGGGTTGCTCGACCGCAAGCGCGCCACGACGCACTGGCACTACACGCGCGCGCTCGCGCAGCGGTATCCGCTGATCCGGGTGGATGAGAACGTGCTGTTCGTGGACGAGGGCGACATCCTCACCTCCGCCGGCGCGGCCTCCGGAATCGACCTGTGCCTGCACCTGATCCGGCGCGACCACGGCGTCGCGCTCTCCAACCATGTCGCACGGCGGCTGGTCGCGGCCCCGTACCGTAGCGGCGGGCAGGCGCAGTACGTCCCGCGCAGTGTCCCGGAGCCGCTCGGCGACCTGTTCGCGGAGACGCGGGAGTGGGCGCTGGCGCACCTGGCCGAGCCGCTGACCCTGGTGGAGCTCGCGCGGAATGCCAAGGTCTCCGCCCGCACGTTCTCGCGACGCTTCGTCGAGGACACCGGATACACGCCCATGCAGTGGGTGCTCCGGGCGCGGGTCGACCTGGCCCGCGAGCTGCTCGAACGGACGGACCTGGGCGTTGAGCAGATCGCCGCCAGTGTCGGCCTCGGCACCTCGGCGAACCTGCGGCTGCACTTCCAGCGCATCCTCGGCACCTCGCCCACCGAGTACCGGCACACGTTCTCCGGTTGACGATCCCGGGCGCCGAGAGGGCGTCCATCGTGGCGCGATGCTTGCGCTAGATGTCGATGACGCCACTTTCGGCCGGAGCGCCGACACCGGACGATGGATGCGGAACACGAAAGGACCCCCATGACCCGCATCGCCATCAACGGATTCGGCCGCATCGGCCGCAACACCCTCCGCGCCCTCCTGGAGCGCGACTCCGAGCTCGAGGTCGTCGCCCTCAATGACCTGACGGCACCCGCCACGCTCGCCCACCTGCTGAAGTACGACAGTTCCCTCCGCCGTCTGGGCCGCAGCGTCGAGGTCGACGGGGACGCCCTCGTCGTCGACGGCCGCCGCATCCGTGTTCTGGCCGAGCGCGAGCCCGCCGACCTGCCGTGGAAGGAGCTCGGCGTGGATGTCGTGCTCGAGTCGACGGGCCGCTTCACCTCGGCGGACGCCGCGCGTGCCCACCTGACCGCAGGCGCCAAGCGCGTGCTCGTCAGCGCGCCGTCCGACGGCGCGGACGTCACCCTCGCCTACGGCGTGAACACCGACGCCTTCGACCCCGCGACGCATGTCATCGTCTCGAACGCTTCCTGCACCACGAACGCGCTCGCGCCGCTGGCCGCCGTGCTGGACGACCTGGCCGGCATCGAGCACGGCTTCATGACGACCGTCCACGCCTACACGCAGGAGCAGAACCTCCAGGACGGCCCGCACCGCGACCTCCGCCGCGCGCGTGCCGCCGGCGTGAACATCGTCCCGACCACGACCGGCGCCGCGAAGGCGATCGGCCTGGTGCTCCCGCAGCTCGACGGCAAGCTCTCCGGCGACTCCATCCGCGTCCCCGTCCCGGTCGGCTCGATCGTGGAGCTGAACACGACCGTCGAGCGCGAGGTGACCCGCGACGAGGTGCTCGCCGCCTACCGCGCCGCCGCCGACGGACCGCTGCGGGGCATCCTCGACTACGCCGACGAGCCGCTGGTCTCCAGCGACATCACCGGCCAGCCGGCGTCCTCGATCTTCGACGCAGCCCTCACCCGCGTGGATGGGCGGCACGTCAAGGTCGTCGCCTGGTACGACAACGAGTGGGGCTTCTCCAACCGCGTGGTCGACACGCTGGAGCTGCTCGCCCGGGCGTGAGTCACGGGGGTCGGGGCGGGGCCTCCGTTACCTCGGTCGCAGGCTCCCTCGGCGCTGGGGTCGCGGCATCGCTTCGCGCTGCTCTCAGCTCCACCGCGCGCGGGGCACCTTCACCGTGAGCCCTCCGGCCTCGACCCAGGTGCGGAGGGCGGACGCGCGGCCGAACAGGTCGCCGTCCAGCTCCACCTCCTCGGGCCGGCTCAGCCGCATCACGAACCGGCTGCCCTTCAGGTAGTTCATCGCCCGCACCGCCTTGTCGGCCCCCATCACGCGGCGGCCGACGGTGGTGCGTCGGAGCACGCCGTTCTCCCAGAAGATCTTGACGACGATCTGCAGCCAGCCGAGGAATCCCTCGGGCCGCAGCACCACGATGTCCAGCTCCCCGTCGTCCACCGCCGCTTCCGGCAGGAGCAGGATGTTGGCCGGCAGTGACCCGCAGTTGCCGATCAGAACGCTGTGCGCGCGTGCCGAGTGCGTCCGTTCCCCGTCGAGCTGGTAGCGGACCCGCAGCTGGTTCTTGTCGCGGAGCACGGTGCCGATCGCTTTCACGTAGGCGAGCCAGCCGTGACGCTCCTTCAGGTCTTCGTCGGTGGCGGCGATCATGCGGGCGTCGATCCCCACACCGGCCATCACCAGGTACGCGTGCCGCCGGGTCGGCCCGCTGCCGTCCCGCAGCTCCACGACACCGACGTCGATGGCGCGGTCGTCTCCGTCGAGCGCCGACGCGAGCGCGTTCTCCATGTCGTCCAGGGTGAGGTCGAGGTTGCGCGCCAGCAGATTGCCTGTGCCGGCGGGGAGCAGGGCCAGCGGGACCCCCGTCCCGTGCAGCGTCTCGGCGACCGTCCGCACGGTTCCGTCGCCTCCCGCAGCGATCACCACATCCACGCCGTGCTCGAGGGCCTCCCTCGCCTGTCCGGTGCCCGGGTCGTCCTCGGTCGTCTCCAGCCACAGCGTCTCCCCCCACCCGTAACGCTGCTCGGCCGCAGCCAGCGCCGTGCGGAGGGCGGGCGCATCCACCTTGACGGGGTTGACGACGATGGCGGCTGTTCGCGCTTCGGGATGCTGGGGCTCGGCTGGCACCTCACGACAGTACCGGCGGAGTGCGGACCGCGGAAGCGGTCAGCCGTGGCCTTTGCCGCCGCCGTTGTTCTTGCCCGGACCCTTGCCGGGGCCGCCTCCGCCCGGTCCCGCCGGTCCCGGCTGTGCGGGATTCCGCGTCCCCGAGGTGCCCTGGCCCGGGCTGGGCGTCGTCGCGGGAGTGACGGTGGCCGGCGGAGCCACGACGCTCGGGGTCGGCCTCGGAGTCGTCGGCACCGTCTCGGGCTTGTCGCCGGCGGGCGCCATGAGGCTGCCGAGGGCGAGCGTTGACGCGATGATGAGGAGCGCGCCTGCGACGGCGCCTGCCGTGAGGAAGCCGCGGCGGCGGCGTTGCGCGTACGAGGCCGGCAGGACCCGGGTGGTCCCGGTCGCCCCGGCAGCGCCGGCAGGCAGGACCTCCCCCGCCCCCGGGTCCGGCATCCAGCCGTCCAGCTGCGGAGCGAGCTCCCGTGCCATCACCGCGACCTCCATCGCGGTGGGTCGCCGTGCAGGGTCGCGCGCGGTCATCGCTCCGAGGAGCCCCCGCCAGTCCTCCGGGAGGGATGCGGGGATGCGGGGGTCGTGATCCGCACGCGCCGCCACGGCCTCCAGCGGGGTGCCGGGATACTCGCGGACGCCCGTGAGCGCCTCCAGCACCACGAGGCCGAGGGCATAGATGTCGACCGACGGCCCGGGCTCCCCTCCCAGGAACTGCTCGGGACTGAGGTAACCGGCCGTGCCGATCACGGTGCCGATCGTTGTGATCCGATCGGATCCCAGCAGATGCGCGATGCCGAAATCGGCGAGCTTCACGACCGGCCGGCCCCCCGGCACGCTCGGATCGGCGAGGAGGATGTTGCCCGGCTTGAGGTCGCGGTGCACCATCCCGCTGCTGTGGACGACGACGAGCGCTTCCGCGATCCCGACGGCGACCTCGACCGCCTCGTCCGCCGGAAGGGGGCCGCGCTCCAGGCGGGTGCGCAGATCCTCGCCGTCCACCAGCTCCATCACCAGGAAGCTCGGCGTCTCGTCCCCCTCAGCGGCCAGATGCGCGTCGTGGAGTGCGACCAGGTGCGGATGGCTCAATCGGGCGAGCGCCGTCGCCTCGCCGCGCCGACGGGCATCCTCCACCGCCGTTCCGCGATCGAACAGCTTCACCGCGACCTCGCGGTCCAGCAGGAGGTCCGTGGCGCGGTACACGGACGCCATCCCGCCGTGCCCGAGCCGCCCCGTCAACTCGTACCGGTCCAGCAGCACTCGATCGTCCACCGGGCGAGCATACGCGCCCATCGCGTCTCCGTGAATCCACCGACAGTCAGGTCGACCCCCGTTGCGCACGCGCGCGAGGAGGGCATGACTGGGAAGGGTGAAGCACGAACCGGAGGTGCCAGAGCCGGACCCGGCGCCCCGGCCGGATACGGCCGTCCTCGAGGCGCTCCAGGTCTATCGTGCGGCCGAGGCGGCGATGCGCCGGCGCACCGGCGCTGCCATGGGCATCGGGGACAACGATCTGCTCGCGCTCCGGCTGATCCTCGACAACACGGCGGTCGGCCGGCCGACCTTCGCGAAGGACCTGAGCGCGTACCTCGGGGTCTCCAGCGCATCCACCACCCTGCTCATCGACCGGCTGGTGCGCGGCGGTTTCGTCGAGCGCCGGCCGAGTCGCGTCGACAAGCGCTCCGTCGAGCTCGTCCCCACCCGCGACTCCCTCGGGGACACCGGGCCGCTGCTGCAGGCCGCCCAGGAGCAGATCGCCGCCGCGACCGCAGAGCTCAGCCCGGACGAGGCCGAGACGGTGACGCGGTTCCTGGCGAAGATGCGTCAGACCGTCGACCGGATCGCCAGCGAGCGCGCGGTTAGGCCGAAACGAACTCCAAGTCAAGGGGATTCCTAGGCAATTGAAGCAGTTGTTACGTGGAGTACGTCAGAGAAAGGACACTTCTCCATGAACATCCTGCTCATCATCGTCGCGATCATCGCGATCATCCTTCTGCTCACCGGTGGCTTCGTTCAGTCGCTGAACTTCCTCCTGTGGGTGGGTATCATCCTGCTCGTGCTGGCCGTGATCGTCTGGCTGGTGCGAC
>JBQCCO010000187.1:0-11666 GCA_051962155.1 Leifsonia sp.
TTAAAAAAATTAGCAAGCAATTTATCACTCCCAATACAACTATTTTTATTGGTCTTTAATCTTTGTGGTTTTTGTTTTTCTTTGGTTTTTTTTTTGTGGGCGCCCCCGCCCGAGTCTGCGAGCAGCTTGCCGTACATCGCCCCGAGGGCGACGAGGATGCCGACGCTGCCCATGGTGGCGCCGAAGCCGGTGATGAAGCTGCCGACGGCCGCATCCGCCGCCATTCCCGCGACGAGGCCGGCGACGAGCGAGCCGAGCAGGAGGGACAGGAACGGATGGAGCTTGAGCCAGATGATGAGGACCACGATCACCGCGATGCCCGCGAGGGCGGCGATGATGAGCTGGCCCTCGGGGCCGGCGGGATGGGGCGCAGGCGCTGGTGCCGCTGCTGCGGCCAGGTGCGTGAGTGTCGCTGAAGTCATGAACGTCCTCGGTCGTGATTGCGGATGGGGCAGGAACACTCTAGGAATAAATCCGATTTGTGTCCAATCAATGAACATAACGACATACGTAAAGGCATTACATGCCGTTTTGACCGGATGACACGCCAGGCCCGATAATGAAGCGTGACCCAGCCAACGACCGGCTCCCTGCATGAGCAGGCCATCGCGTCGCTGGGCGCGCGCATCGTCACGGGCCACATCCCCGTCGGCACGGTGCTGACGCCGGAAAGCGTCGGAATCTCCCGCACGGTGCTCCGCGAGTGCATCCGGGTTCTCGAGTCGCTCGGGCTCGTGCAGGCGCGGCGACGCCGCGGCACCGTGGTGCTGCCGGCCGCCGATTGGCAGGCCCTCGACCCCCGCGTCCTCGCCTGGCGGCTCGCCGGCCCCGATCGCCTGACCACTCTCAGCGACCTCAGCGAGCTGCGCCTCGCAGTGGAGCCTGTCGCCGCGCGCCTGGCGAGCGCCCGGGCGACCCCGGACCAGTGCGGCGCTCTGACCGCGGCCATCGTCGGGATGTCGGCGACCCAGCGCTCCGCCGACCACGACGAGTACCTCGCCCACGACCGGGATTTCCATCGCATCCTGCTCGAGGCATCCGGGAATCCGCTGTTCGCGGCGCTGAGCGGCGCGGTCGCCGAGGCGCTCAGCGGTCGAACCACGCATGCGCTGATGCCCCACACGGCGAACCCGGAGGCGATCCGGCTCCATGAGGACGTCGCCGCCGCCGTTCGCCGAGGCGACGCGGTCGCGGCCGAGAACGGGATGCGCGCGATCGTCGAGGAGGCCGACGCCGCCGTGCAGCGCCCCGCCCGCTGACCCCGTCCCACCATCGAGTACACGATGGTTGCACGGCCACCCGGCGTGTCGCGTGCAGTCTTCGTGTACTCGATGGTGGGGCGTCAGGTGCGGCGGAGGCGCGGGGCGAAGAGCCAGGCCAGGGCGCAGAGGACGGCGGTCACCGTGAACGCGCCGGCGAAGGGCCAGCCACCGGAGAGCGCGCGCAGCGCGGCGAAGACGATGGCGGTCGCGGCGAGCGCGACAGCGGAACCCGTGGAGTCGGCGATCGTCAGGGCGGAGCTGTTGAAGCCCTGGTCGGCCGGCGTGGAGTATTCGAGCGTGAGCACGCCGAGACGCGGATACAGGATGCCCATTCCACCGCCGGAGAAGGCCCAGCCGACCACGACGATGAACGGGTTCAGATGCCAGACGGCCGTCGCGATGAGGGAGGTCAGGGCGATCGTGAGGCCGAGGGCACCGAGCCGGGCCGCGACGAGATGGGTGATGCCGGGGAACCGCCCTTGCACCCACGAGGCCGCCGACCAGGTGAGCCCCGCGGCCGTCAGCGCCAGCCCGGCGACGGCGGCCGAGAGCCCGTACTGCGACACCATGAGCAGAGGGACATACACCTCCGTCGCGAAGAACGTGGCGGCGATGATCCCGCGCATGAGGATGACACTCGGAAGGCCGCGACGCGCGAGCAGCGTCCCCTTCGGGACGAGAGGCCGAAGGGCGAGGACCGCGACGATCGCAGCGAGCGGAGGCACGATCCACAGCACCGGCCCCCTGGATTCCGCGGCGAGTGTCAGCGCGAGCACCGCGACAGCGAGCAGCACGGCCCAGACCAACCGTGCCGCACGGAACGGCGCCCGCTCGCCCGCCCGGAGCACCCGGCGCATCACGGGCACCACCATCAGCATGGCGAGTGCGGCCAGCGCCACCACCCCGAGGAACACCCAGCGCCAGCCGACCGTCTCACTGAGGACGCCGGCGATGAACGGGCCGATCAGCGACGGAATCACCCACGCCGCCGCGAACCCGGCGAAGATCCGTGGATGCAGCACCGGCGGATACACACGCGCGACGATGACATAGAGCACGACCGTGAGTGCGCCGCCGCCCAGCCCGTGGACGAGCCGCCCGGCGACGAACACCCACATCGTCGGCGCGGTCCCGGCGATGGAGAGTCCCGCCGCGAACAGCACCACGGAGGCGATGAGGGCTGTCCGCGGGTTGCCGCGGTCCGCCCAGGCACCCGCCGACACCATCCCCACCACGCCGACCGCCAAGGGGCCGGCGAACGCGAAGGCGTAGAGCGCGGAGCCGTCGAGCTCTCGGCTGACCGTCGGCATGATCGTGGTGACCGCGAGCGCCTCGAACGCTGCGAGCGTGATCAGCAGGCACATCCCGATGCTCGTCCAGCGGAACTGCGGGCTCAGCACACCCCCGGCGGTGGCGGTCTCCGGTGGGACGGAGGCCACCGACGCCGAGTCGAGGTCGCGTGAGCTCACGGGCACCAGCCTAGGACGGGCCGCCGACAGCGGAAGTCCCCCGCTCGGATCCCCGCCCGGATCCCCGCTCGCGTCCCGGCAAGCGTCCTGCGCGGATCCCGTCCTGGATCCTCGCTCAGACCGGCGCAGCGGTGGATGCGCGCACGATCAGGTCCGGCTGCAGACTGACCGCCGTCGGCTCGGTCCCGCCCTCGATCTCGGCGACGATGCTCTCGATGCTGCGTCGGCCGAGCTCGGTGAAGTCCTGACGGACGGTCGTCAGCGGCGGCCAGAAGTGCGCAGCCTCCGGGATGTCGTCGAAGCCGACCACGCTCAGGTCCGCGGGGATGCGGCGGCCTGCTTCGTTCGCCGCGTGGTAGAGCCCGAGCGCCATCTGATCGTTGGAGGTGAAGACCGCCGTGACCCTCGGGTCCGTCAGCACGCGCAGGCCGACGCGGTAGCCTGATTCCGCCGTCCAGTCGCCTGCCGCCGCCGGTTCCGGCTCCAGCCCGGCCTCCGCCAGCTCCACCCGGTAACCGTGGACGCGAGCCTGAGCCTCGAACCACTCCAGCGGACCCGAGATGTGGGCGATCCTGCGGTGGCCGAGCTCGATGAGATGGCGCGTTGCCGTGCGCGCACCGGCGACCTGGTCGACGGTGAGCTCCCGCTGCACGGTCGACGGACCGCCCTGCAGTGTCACGTACGGCACGGTGAGGCCCGCCGTCTGGAGCTGGTCGAGCACCACCTCCTGCGGGGCGATCACCACGATGCCCTCGACCGACTGCGCCAGCAGATGGTCGAGTCCTGCCGCGATGGAGCCGGGGCTCAGGTCGGCCAGTTGTGCCACGGCGATGTAGTAGCCGGCCGCTCGGCCGGCATCCTGGATCGCGTTGATGCTGGAGACCGGCCCGTACAGCGCCGCGGCCGACGTCGAGAGGACGCCGATGGTCCGGGAGCGGGCGGTGACGAGGGCGCGCGCGGCGCGGTTGGGCCGGTAGTGCAGCTGGCTCATCGCATCCAGGACACGCTGCCGCGTCGCCTCGCGGATGCTCGGATGCTCGTTGATGACCCGCGACACGGTCTGGTGCGAGACGCCGGCGAGGGCCGCGACGTCGCGCATGCTCGCTGCACGCTGGTGCTCCGTCACAGCATCCCCTCCCTGCCGGGGCCGGCCCTCAGTCGATCACCGGCGCCCCCCGCGACCCATTATCCGGGATCGGGGGCAGCGGATGCCGCCTCGCCGGGATCGGGTCTGCGATCGGGCCGCGGATGCCGCCGCGCCAGCACCCCCACGGCCAGGGCGATGATCGCGACGCCCGCCGGAAACACGAGATGCCATCCCGCGAGCACGAGCAACCCGGCCGCGAGCACGCACGAGAGGAGCGCCATCCACCATCCCACCGAACGGGCCGGGAGCAGCCGAAGGGCGGAGGCGACGCCCAAGCCGTACACGGCCGCGGCGATGCTCGTGTGCACCAGGATGAACGGCTGCAGGTCGCCGTTCGCCAGCACCACGACCGAGTACAGCGCCATCACGACGCCGGAGAGCAGCAGGCCGCGCCGGGCGACGGCACCGTTCTCGACTCCCCGCCCGAACCAGGCCGGCAGGTCGCCGTCTCGGCCCATGGCGGCGCCCAGCTTGCTGAAGGCGGCGAGGTAGGCGTTGAAGACACCGGTGACGACGATCGCCGCGATGACGGCGACCACCACCCCACCTCCCGAGCCGGTCGCCACCTCGACGAGGTCGAGCAGCGGGACGGCGCTCGACGCCGCATGGTCGCCCAGGACCACCACCGTGACGGTCTGGATGGCGAGGTACGCCACCGAGACGATGACCAGCGCGAGCGCGGTGGCGCGGGGGATGTCCCGGCGGGGATTGCGGAACTCGCCGCCGATGCCCGCCACCGCCTCCCACCCGGCGAACGCCCAGATGTAGAGACTCATCGCCAGGCCCACTCCGCCCCAGCCGTGCGGCAGCAGCGGCTGCAGGTTGGCCACCTGCGAGTGCGGCGCGGCCGCTGCCAGGACGAAGACGAGCACAGCGATCAGCGCGCCGGACAGGACCAGCTGGACGGAGGCGGCGAACCGCACCCCGAACGCCGTGACGACGATCGGGATCACCATCAGCCCGACGGCGATCAGGGTGGTGCTCGTCGCGTCGCCTCCCACCACCGCCACGACGTAGCGCGCGGTCATCAGCGCGGCGATCGGAGCCCCGATCGGCGTGCCGAAGAAGAACCAGTAGCTGATGATCCGGGCGGCTCCCGGCCCGAAGGCCCGCCGCGCGAACGTCGCCACCCCTCCCGCATCGGGATGCCGCCGGGCGAGAGCCGCGAACGTCGCGGCGAGCGGAATGGAGATCAGTGCAAGCGCAGCGACGGCGAGGATCGCCCCCGGCCCGGCAGCAGCCGCGGCGAGCGCCGGCAGCACGAGGATGCCCGTGCCGAGCACCGCTGCGATGTAGAGCGCCGTGCCTCCGGCCACCCCGAGGTGCCCGTGCGGTGCGGCGGGCACCTGCGGGTCCGGAAGCGCCGGTTCACCCCCGCCGGCTCGTGTAAGGGATGGCCTGCGCTCCGTCATCCCCCCATCATGTCGCGGACCTCCGACATCGGTGCAGGCGAGCCGCATCCACAGCGCATCGTGCTGCTCCGCCGCGCACCGCGCTGCTCCGCAACGCCCTACATCCCGGGCATTCCCCGGCCAAGGGTTCCCGCCCTCCTCCCACCGCGGGAGGATGTCCCGGAAGGAGGCCCCGTGCTCGGACTCGAACTCGTCGTCGTGATCGGCGTGACCACCCTGGTGTCGAAGCTGATCGCCCGGAAGACCGGGATCGCACAGCCGCTGCTCCTCGTCGGCATCGGCGTCCTCATCGGGCTGGTGCCGCTGTTCCGCGACATCCAGCTCGCTCCGGAGGTCGTGCTGTTCCTGTTCCTCCCCGCGATCCTGTACTGGGAGAGCCTGACCACGTCGCTGCGCGAGATCCGCAGCAACCTCCGCGGCATCGTCCTGATGAGCACCGGGCTGGTGGTGGTCACGGCCGCCGCCGTGGCGGTGCTCGCACATGCTATGGGGCTGCCGTGGGGCGCCGCCTGGACCTTGGGCGCCGCGATCGCGCCGACGGACGCCACTGCGGTCACATCGTTCACGCGCTCGCTCCCCCGCCGCAACGTGACGATCCTGCGTGCGGAGAGCCTGGTGAACGACGGGACGGCGCTGGTGCTGTGGTCGCTCGCCGTCGGGTTCACCGTCGGGGACACCGACGTCAGCCCCGGCGTCGTCTCCCTCACTCTGGTCATCGCCTACGTCGGCGCCGCCCTGGTCGGTGCGCTGGTCGCCTGGCTGGCCCTGCTCGCCCGCCGCCGCCTGCGGGACGCCATCACGCAGAACATCGCCATGCTGCTCACGCCGTTCATCGCCTATCTGCTGGCCGAGCTCATCCACGCATCCGGCGTTCTCGCGGTCGTCGTCGCCGGCCTGATCATCAGCCAATCGGGTCCGCGGACCGGGGTCGCGGAGGGCCGCAGACAGTCGGACGCGTTCTGGACGTTCGCGACCTTCCTGCTCAACGCGAGCCTGTTCGTCCTCGTCGGCATCGAACTGCCGCGCGCCACCTCCGAGCTCGCGCAGAGCGACCTCGGGATGGGCATCGCGGCCATCGCCGCCGTGACGGGTGTCATCGTGGCAGTCCGCTTCGCCTACCTGTTCGCGACGGTCTACCTGATCCGGCTCCTCGACCGGCGGCCGCAGCAGCGCGAGCGGCGGATGAGCGACCGGGCGCGGGTGGTCAGCGGGCTGGCCGGCATGCGCGGCGCCGTGTCGCTGGCCGCGGCGCTGGCGGTTCCCGCGACGCTGGTCAACGGTTCCCCCTTCCCCGGACGCGACTTCATCGTGTTCGTCACCGCGGGCGTGATCGTCACGACCCTGGTGTTCCAGGGGCTGCTCCTGCCCGCGGTCGTGCGCTGGGCGCACCTTCCCTCGGACGAGTCGGTCGGGCACGAACTGCACCTGGCCGAGACCAGCGCCACCCGGGCCGCGCTCGACGAGCTGCCCGGTCTCGCCCGCCGGCTGAGGGTCGACCGGGCGATCAGCGAGCGCATCCAGGGCGAGTTCGAGGAGCACCTCGAACTGCTGGAGGTGGAGGAGGAGTCCCGGGACGCCGAGGAGGTGGCGGAGCGCAGCAGGCAGGACACAGAGCTCCGGCTCGCCCTGCTGCAGCGGAAACGGGAGGAGGTGACCCGGCTGCGCGATCGCGGCGAGATCGACGACATCGTGCTGCGTGATGTGCAGCGGCGGCTGGATGTGGAGGAGGTGCGGCTGACAGGCCGGGAGCCGGGCGAATGAGGGTCGTCCCGAGCCCTTCCCCACGGGCGGCCACCCGTCTACCATCGCGCTCAGAGCATCCAGAGAGGGGTCACGCCATGAGCGACGCCAAGGAGCACTGGCTGGAAACTCCGTCGGGCGAGCCGATCGACACCGACGCGATCGCGGAGGGCGGCGGCGACGAGGAGCCCTACGACGCCGACGGCCTCGTCGAGCCGGAGCACGACGAGTTCGACCCGATGCAGGACGACAGCGGCAACTGATCCCCGCCATCTCTTGTCCCCCGCTCGTGTACCCCGGTAGGGTCGAGGTCAGACAGGCCGCACAAGGGGAGGGGTGCAGCGTGACGACCTTCGAATCGCACATCGGGAACGTACCGAAACCGGGCCAGGACGTGCACCTGGTGCGCTGGATCCGCTCGGCTGACGGATGGACCAGCGAGACCCTGCTGTGCACCTATCGGGGCTGCACGCCGGACCAGTGGCTGGTGGATTCGCACGGCGAGCAGGTGGCGCTCGCCCGCGACGAGTGGTCCCAGTTCGCTTTCTAGCGCCGAGGTGGATGTGCGGCCGCGCATCCAGGAACCTCCGGGTCTCAGAGCCGCCTCAGAGTCCCGCCTGGCCTGCCAGCACCTCGACGGCAACCCGCCAGTCCCGCGCGGGGATGCCCTCGCCCACGTCCTCGTCGCCGGGAAGCCGCGCGACGAAGGCGGCCCACAGCTCGCCCGTGGTGTGCACCTCCTCGATGAGCCCGAGGTACTCGCCCCCGTAATACACCTCCCACGCAGCCGTCGCGGTCGGGCTGTACATCAGCGTCAACGGCAGGGACCCATAGGTGTAGACGGCGTGCTGGTGGGCGAGCTCCTTCTCCGTCATGACCGCAGAATAGGCGCGATCCCGAGCGCGCGGAAGGGCGCTCGGGACGGTCGGAACGGCGTCACGCGACGACCTGGTCGTCGTCCTCCGCCTGGTCGTGCGTCGCCGCCACCGCGAGCGCGATCACGTCGCGCATCCTGCCCCGTCGCTGGTACGCCGCACGCTGTCGCCCCGCCCCTCCCCCGGTCGCGTGGATGCGCGCGAGACCCGTGCGGACGAGCATCAGGTCGCCGTTCGCCTCGAGGGCCGCGGACGTGTGCGCGAGCAGCGCATCCACAGCCTCGACGGCGGAGCCCTCGCGCCAGGTGACGGGATGCGGGAGCGAGCCGGCCACTCCCGTGAGGGCGGCCTGCCATTCGGCGAGGCGCAACGCGGCGGAGGGCACGGGGGCAGGCTCCACGCCGGCGTGCCACTCCGCCACGGCCGTGTCCACGAGCCCACGGACGAGGGCCGCGATGACGACCGCGTCGCGTGCGTCGAGGCACACGTCCGCGACGCGCACCTCGACCGTCGGCTGCTTGTGCGACACGCGCGCGTCGAGGTACAGCATCCCGGTGTCGAGGATGACGCCCGTGTCGACGAGGAAGCGCTCGAAACGGTCGTACGCTTCCACCGAGCCGAACACGTCGGTCGGGCCCGCACTCTGCCATTGGTGCCACGCCGCGAAGCGGTAGCTCGCGTGGCCGGTGTCCGCTCCCCCGAAGAACGGCGAGTTCGCGCTCAGGGCGAGCAGCGTAGGGAGCCACGTGCGGATGCGGTCCAGCACGGCGACGCCCTCCTCGCGGGACTCGATGCCGACGTGGACGTGGTAGCCGCACACCAGCGTCCCCCGCGCGGTGAGCCCGTACCGTTCGATCATCTTGGCGTAGCGCGGGTCCTCGGTCACGTGGGGACGCAGCCGCATCGGCGACATCGCCACGGCGATCGCCCGGGCGCCGTGGCGCCGCGACAGCCCATCCGCCAGTTCGCGGCCGCCGACGATGTCGAGGAGGAGATCGCTCGCGGTGAGGAAGGGACGCGTCTGGGTCTCGATCATCTCCTGCTGGAACTCGGCACTCACCGAGGGCCCGCCGACGACCGGTGGCGCGTCGGCGAGGAGCGACGGCGCGACTGCCGCCGCCATGCCGCGCGCGTCCACCAGGAGGAGCTCCTCCTCCACTCCGAACGTCCTCACCACTCCACTATCGGCGACCGATCACACTCGGACAATACCCGTTTGCCGTGAAGGCGCTGCCGACGGAAATGGGATCGTTCCCACGCATGTCTGTTGCGGCGCAGACGCGCCATTCCTGTGATTTTCGTCATATATCATTTGCCGGACGCCGGATCGTGCCCTATAACTGACCGAGCGACGCAACAAATCGTCGTTACCGGATGGGCGCGACACGAGGAGCCAGGATGTGGGACACGAAGGCGCGGATCCCGTTCGAGCCGTCGCTGCTGACCGAGCGCAGCACCCCGGTCGAGCGCGCGCGACTGCTGTCGCTCATCGTTGAGCGCCCGGGAATCGCGGTCGAGGAGCTGCACAGGATACGGATCCCGGGACTCTTCGCCGCGCTGCGGTCACTCCATCGCGCGAGCCTCATCCGGACCGACCCGGCGCAGCCGCGCTTCTTCGAGCGGGCGACGCGGATCTACCCCGCCGCCTGAGCCGGCCCGCCCGCCGTCCGCTCACCCGACGGCGAGCGTGGGCGGCTACCGACCGAGGGCCTGCTCCACGTCGGCGAGCAGGTCGTCCACGTCCTCGATGCCGACCGAGTGCCGGACGATGTCGTCCGGCACTTCGAGAGCCGTCCCACGCACCGAGGCGTGCGTCATCTCCGAGGGATAGCCGATCAGCGACTCCACGCCGCCGAGGGATTCGGCCAGCTGGAAGACCCGGGTCGACTCCGCGAACCTGCGCGCCGCCGCCGCACCGCCCGAGACCGCGACGGAGAGCATCCCGCCGAAGCCGCTCATCTGACGCGCGGCCAGGTCGTGGCCCGGGTGGTCCGGCAGCCCGGGGTAGTACACGGCCTCGATGCCGTCATGGCCGACCAGGGCCTCTGCGATCGCCTGCGCGTTCGCGCTGTGCCGGCGCAGGCGGACGTCGAGCGTCTTGATCCCGCGCACGGTGAGCCACGCATCCATCGGGGACGACACCGCGCCCGCCGCGAACTGGAGGAACTTCGCCTTCTCGGCGAGCTCCTCCGCGGCGAAGACGAGCGCTCCGCCGATCACGTCGGAGTGACCCCCGAGGTACTTCGTGGTCGAATGCACCACCACATCCGCTCCGAAGGACAGCGGCTGCTGCAACGCGGGGGACGCGAAGGTGTTGTCCACGACGACGATCGCGCCCACGGCATGGCCGAGCTCCGCCAGGGCCGCGATGTCGCTGATCTTCATGAGCGGGTTGCTCGGAGTCTCGATCCACAGCATCCGCGTGCCGTCGCTCGCCAGGGCCTCGCGCACCGCGTCCAGGTCGGCGAGGTCGACGGTGGTGTTGCGGACGCCCCAGTCGCCGTGGATGCGCTCGATCAGCCGGTGGGTCCCCCCGTAGGCGTCGTTGCCGAGCACGATGTGATCGCCGGGGCGCAGCGCGGCACGCAGCAGCGCATCCTCGGCAGCGAGCCCGGACGCGAAGGAGAGGGCCCGGACGCCGCCCTCGAGCGACGCGAGCAGCGTCTCGAGCGAGGTCCGCGTCGGGTTGCCCGAGCGGCCGTACTCGTAGCCGCCGCGGAGACCCCCGATGCCGTCCTGCACGAAGGTCGACGTCTGGTAGATGGGCGGGATGATCGCGCCCGTGGACGGGTCGAACTCCTGACCATCGTGGATGGCGCGTGTGGCGAAGCCGTGTGTCATTGTCGTCCTTCTCCGAAGGTGTCGTTCAGTCGCTGAAGTAGTTGAGCAGATCCTGCCGGGTGAGCACCGCGACGGGCTTGCCGCCGTCCGTCACCAGCAACGCACTCGTGGTGGCCAAGGCAGCCCGGGCCGCGGTCACGGACTCGTTCACGCCGATGAGCGGAAGCGGTTCGCCCAGGTGCTGGCCCACGCTGTCGCTCATCTCGGCGTGCCCGCTGAACACCGCATCCACCAGCGACCGCTCGTCGAGCGCGCCGGCGACCTCGCCCATGACGACCGGCGGCTCCGCCGTCAGCACCACGAGCTGGGACACGCCGTAGGTGTTCATGGTCTGGATGGCGTCGCGCACGGTCTCGGCCGGGTGCGTGTGCACCAGGTCCGGCAGCGCGCCCTTCTTCTTCGCGATGACGTCGTGCACCGTGGACTCGTCCGGCACCTCGCTGAATCCGTAGGACTGCATCCACCGGTCGTTGAAGATCTTCGCCAGGTAGCCGCGGCCGCCGTCCGGGAGGATCACGACCACCACGTCGTCCGGGCCCAGGGTCTTGGCGGCTTCGAGCGCGGCCACGACGGCCATGCCGCTGGAGCCGCCGACGAGCATGCCCTCCTCGCGGGCGAGCCGCCGCGTCATCCGGAAGGACTCCGCGTCGCTGATCCCGATCACCTCATCGACCACGCTGCCGTCGTAGGTCGCGGGCCAGATGTCCTCCCCGACGCCCTCCACCAGGTACGGCCGCCCGGAGCCGCCGGAATAGACCGAGCCCTCCGGGTCCGCGCCGATGACCTTGACCCGGCCGTCGCTGGCCTCCTTGAGGTACCGGCCGGTGCCCGAGATGGTGCCCCCGGTGCCGACGCCGGTCACGAAGTGGGTGATCCGGCCGTCGGTCTGCGACCAGATCTCCGGCCCGGTCGAGTGGTAG
>JBQCCO010000188.1:0-10695 GCA_051962155.1 Leifsonia sp.
GGTCCGGCGCGGTGGGCACGCCGGGGGCTGGCGCTGTAAGGACGGCAGCGGGCCGACGTCGCGGTCGCGACGAGCGCCGCAGCGGCGGCACCGACGGCTCTGGCCGAGCGGCCGCGCGCGACCCCTCCGGTGCGCAAGTTCGCCCGCGAGCTGGGCATCGACCTGGCCTCGGTGTCCGGTTCGGGTGATCGCGGGCTCATCACCCGGACCGATGTCGAGGCGTATGCCGGCAAGCGGGATGGTACCGCGCCGACCGCGACCTCGGCGACGGCGACCGCCACCCGCCCGAGCGGCACGGACGCGGCGTCGCGCGAGAAGCGCATCCCGATCCGCGGCGTGCGCAAGGCGACCGCAGACGCGATGGTGCGCAGCGCGTTCGGCGCGCCCCAGGCGACGGTCTTCCTGACGGTGGATGTCACACCGACGACCGAGCTCGTCGCACGGCTGCGTGCGCGTCCGGAGTTCGCCGACGCGCGCCCCGGTCTGACGGCGGTGGTCGCGAAGGCACTGCTGCTGGCCGTCCGCCGCACCCCGGAGGTGAACTCGCGCTGGGACGAGGCGAGCAATGAGATCGTCCAGGCGGAGTACGTGCACCTCGGGATGGCCGCGGCAACCCCGCGCGGCCTGCTGGTGCCCGTCATCCGGGACGCCGACGGGATGACGCTCGGCGACCTCGCTGACGCGATCCGGCAGCTCGCCGAGACCGCTCGCGCGGGGCGTACGGCCCCCGCCGACCTGAGCGGCAGCACGATCACGATCACGAACGTCGGAGTGTTCGGTGTCGATGCGGGAACGCCGATCCTCACGCCCGGCGAGGCCGCCATCCTCGCGGTCGGAGCGGTCCGGCGCCAGCCGTGGGAGCACGACGGAGACATCGCGCTACGCGAGGTTCTCACCCTCGCACTGACGTTCGACCATCGGATCGTGGACGGCGAGCAGGCCTCGCGCTTCCTCGCCGACGTCGGCCGCATCCTCTCCGACCCCGCGTCAGTCCTCGCCCTCGTCTGACGTCCCGGCGTGGCTGGGGCAAGATGGCGGGAGAGGGCGCTGCGTGTTGCCGGCCAGGAGGTTGGTGACGGCCCTGGGTCACGTGTCGTTTGTGAGGAAGCTTCGTCGCGGTGTCGATCGGAAGGATCGCTGTTCGTCTTAGCTTCGTAAGTGGCCTTCGGGCCCGTTCGAGGAAGAGGTGGCGATGAAGTACGTCATGGTGATCTATCAAGGTGACGCGCAGGAGCGACAGGCTGCTCTGCCGGAGGCTGAGCAGCGGCAGGTGCGGGCGGACTACCAGGCGATCAACGAGATTCCGGGGGTGACCTCGGTTCCTCCGCTGGGTCTACCGGAAAACGCGACGACGGTTCGGGTCGAGGGCGGCAAGACTCTCGTCACCGACGGGCCGTTCGTCGGGATGAAGGAGGCCATCGGCGGAGTCTTCGTTCTGGAGGCGGAGGATCTCGACGCGGCGATCGAGGTCGCCTCACGGGTGCCGGCGGCCCGCTTCGGTGGGGCCGTGGAGATCCGGGCCTCGGAGGTCTATTGGTAAGCACGCTGGAGCAGGTCTTCCACGAGGAGTGGGGGCGCGTTTTGGCGATCCTGATCGGCTTCCTCAGCGATTTCGACCTCGCCGAGGAAGCCGCGCAGGAGGCGTTCGCGAGCGCAGCGGAGCGCTGGCCCCGAGACGGTGCGCCGAGCAATCCCCGGGCATGGCTCATCGCCACGGCACGCAACCGCGCAACCGACCGTATCCGCCGAGACCGGGTCCTCGCCAGGAAGTACAGCCTGCTCGCCGCCGACGCACCCACCGAGACGACGATCGATATGGACAACGATCCGTTCCCCGATGAGCGGTTGGAGCTGATCTTCACCTGCTGCCACCCGGCATTGTCGCTTGAGGCGCAGGTCGCGCTCACCCTCCGCACGCTGGGTGGGTTGACGACTGACGAGATCGCTCGGGCTTTCCTCGTGCCGGAGGCGACAATGGCGCAGCGGCTGGTGCGGGCGAAGCGCAAGATCAAGGCCGCGGGCATCCCATTCCGGGTGCCCCCGGCTCATCTGCTTCCCGAGCGGCTGGATGCCGTACTGGCCGTTGTCTACCTGATCTTCAACGAGGGCTACGGCGGTCGGGACGAACTCGCGTCCGAAGCGCTCTGGCTCGGCCGGGCTCTGAGCGAGATGCTGCCGAACGCCCCGGAGATCCACGGCCTGCTGGCTTTGATGCTCCTGAACGACGCCCGGCGCGACGCCCGGTTCGCCGACGGGGAGCTTGTGCTCTTGGCCGACCAGGACCGCAGCCTGTGGAACCGCACGCAGCTCGCGCGCGGCCGCGCAGAACTGGTGCAGGCCCAGGCCCTCGGTGGGCGAGGTGCGTACACGCTCCAGGCCGCCGCCGCCTGGCTGCATTCCCAGGAGCCGTGCGACTGGAGCCGGATCGGCGCGCTGTACGCCGAACTAGGCCGACTGACCGGATCGCCGATCGTAGAACTGAACCGCGCGATCGCCATCGCTGAAACCGACGGCCCCGAGGAAGCCCTCCGCCTCCTCGACGCCCTCCGCCTTGACGACTTCCCGTACCTGCATTCGACCCGAGCGGAGTACCTCCGGCGACTGGACCGCACCGCGGACGCCCGGGCTGCCTACCTCCGGGCACTGGCCCTCACCGTGGACGGTCCCGAACGTCGTTTCCTTCAGCGCCGACTGAGCGAGCTCAACACACCCGCGGACCCCGAACAGACATGACTCACCGCAGTAGCCCGCTCACGCGTCAACGACGTCCTGGTCTCGCACAGCTAGGCGTGGAGGGCGGCGTTGAGTTCGACGCCGGTGCCGGCGCGGCGGAGCACCTCGACGGCGCCGGTGAGCGAGTTGCGGCGGAAGAGCAGGCCGGGCATGCCGGACAGCTCCGCCGCCTTCACCGTGCGAGGCCGGCCGTCCGCTGTGGGGGCCTCGCCGACCAGCACGACCTTGGTGCCCGCGGTCACGTAGAGCCCGGCCTCCACGACGGAGTCGTCGCCGATCGAGATCCCGATGCCCGAGTTCGCGCCGAGCAGCGCCCGCTCGCCGATCGAGACGCGGTGCGTGCCGCCGCCGGACAGGGTCCCCATGATGGAGGCGCCCCCGCCGATGTCGGACCCGTCGCCCACCACAACGCCCTGCGACACGCGCCCCTCGATCATCGAGGAACCGAGCGTTCCGGCGTTGTAGTTCACGAAGCCCTCGTGCATGACGGTCGTGCCCGGAGCCAGGTGGGCTCCGAGGCGGACGCGGGACGCGTCCGCGATCCGCACGCGTTCTGGCGTCACGTAATCCAGCAGGCGCGGGAACTTGTCGATGCCGGAGACCTGGATGCCCGCCCGCTGCAGGCGCGGACGCAGGCGGTCGAGGTCGGCCGGGTTCACCGGGCCGGCGTTCGTCCACGCCACCGTGGGCAGGTGGGCGAAGATGCCGTCCAGGTTCAGGCCGTTCGGCTGCACCAGCAGGTGCGAGAACAGGTGCAGGCGCAGGTAGGCGTCGGGCGTGGAGGCGGGAGGCGCATCCAGCTCGATCTCCACGGTCACGATGTCGATGCGCACGGCGCGGCGCGGGTCGTCGCCCGCCAGTTCCTCGAGCTCCGCCGGCGCGATCCAGCGGTCGCGGCCGGCGGGCAGCGTACCGAGCCGGGGCTCCGGGAACCAGGTGTCGAGCACGGTGCCGTCGGCGGCGACGGTCGCAAGGCCGTACCCCCACGCCGAGCGCGCGGCGGCGGTCCCCGGGGCGGTAGGCATGGCGGAACTTTCAGGCACGTCGGAAGGCATGCCCCTAGGTTAGTAGGGTGCAGCTCAGCAGCGTTCCTCTCGACCTCACCGCCTCCACCATCGACCTGACACGTCAGCTCTGCGATCTGGAGTCCGTCTCCGGCAACGAGGGCACGCTGGCCGACGCGATGCAGGCGGCCCTCGCCGGCCTGCCGCATCTGGAGGTGATCCGTGACGGCGACGCGATCGTCGCGCGCACGAACCTCGGCCGCGAGCGCCGGGCGCTGATCGCCGGTCACATCGACACCGTCCCCCTCAACCACAACCTGCCGACCCGGTTCGAGGAGCACGACGGCATCCGCTACCTCTGGGGCCGGGGGACTGTCGACATGAAGGCGGGCGTGGCCGTGCAGCTGAAGCTGGCGGCCGAGCTGACGGAGCCCGCCGTCGACGTGACGTGGATGTGGTACGACCACGAGGAGGTCAACGCCGAGCTGAACGGACTGGGCCGCCTCGCCCGCAACCGGCCCGACCTGTTCGTCGGCGACTTCGGCATCCTCGGCGAGCCCAGCAACGGGGTGGTCGAGGGCGGCTGCAACGGCAACCTGCGCGTCGAGGTCCGCACCTACGGCCTGCGCGCGCACTCGGCCCGCGGCTGGGTGGGCGACAACGCCATCCACAAGGCTGCGCCGATTCTCGACATCCTCGCGGGCTACCGGGCGCGCGAGGTGGAGGTCGACGGGCTGGTGTACAAAGAGGGGCTCAACGCCGTCGGGATCTCCGGGGGAGTGGCCGGCAACGTCATCCCCGACGAGTGCATGGTCCACGTCAACTACCGCTTCGCTCCGTCGCGCACCTCGCAGGAGGCCATCGAGCACCTGCAGGAGCTGTTCGGCGACTACGAGATCACCGTCGTCGACCGTGCCGACGGTGCCCGCCCGGGATTGGATGCGCCGCTCGCGCAGGCGTTCGTCGCCGCGGTCGGCGGCGTCGCGAAGCCGAAGTACGGGTGGACGGATGTGGCCCGCTTCAGCGCCCTGGGCATCCCGGCGGTCAACTACGGCCCCGGCGACCCGCTGAAGGCGCACGCCGACGACGAGCGGGTGGACGTGGAGCAGATCGTCGCGGTCGAGGAGGGTCTGCGTGCCTGGCTCATCGGCACCAGCGCCCGCTGAGCCGGACGCACTGCACGCAGCCACGGACCGCGGAGCGGGCCGGCGCGCCGAGAGCCGCCCGTGGTGGACGCTGTGGTGGGTGCGCGTCCTGGCGGTCTATCTCGGAGCGCGTGCGGTCACGACCGTCATCCTCCTGAGCTTTGCGGCAGGCGAGGGGAAGAACGCCTGGACCTCCGCCTCGCCGGACTACTTCTCGTTCGCCAACCTCTGGGACGGCCGCTGGTACCAGATCGTCGCCGGCTTCGGATACCCCGCCTCGCTGCCGACGAGCGACGGCGTCCATGTCAGCGAGAACGCGTGGGCGTTCCTGCCCGGATACCCCGGGCTCGTCGATGTCGTCATGTTCGTCACGCGGCTGCCCTGGCCGGTCGCAGCGGTGCTGGTCTCGTTCGCGGCCGGTGCCGGGGCGGCCCTGGTCTTCCATCAGCTGATGCGCCGGGTCGGGCTCAGTCCATCCACGAGCCTGTTCGCCGTCGTGCTCTTCTGCGTGTCGCCCGTGTCGCCGCTGTTCCAGGTGGCCTACGCGGAGTCGCTGTCCCTCCTTCTGCTGGCGACGGCATTGCTGTTCCTGGTGGAGCGGAGGTACGGGTGGATGTTCCCGGTCGTGCTCGCGCTGGCGTTCACGCGGCCGAGCGGGCTGGCGTTCGCGCTGGCCCTCGGGCTCCACGTGATCTACCGGTGGGTGCGACGGCGGCACGACCCGTTCCCGGTGCGGGAGCGGGTGCTGAGCGTGGGGCTCACGGTGTTCAGCGGGCTCGCCGGGCTGGCGTGGCCGGCGATCGCCGCGATCGGCACGGGATCGTGGACGGCGTACACCGACACCGAGCTGGCCTGGCGTGCGCCGTACATCGGCTTCACGCACCTCGTCCCCTTCACGCCGTGGTTCCAGGGGGCCGGCTGGTGGGCGAGCGCCATGCTCGGCATCCCGGCATGGGTGGGCATCGCCGCGCTCGTCGTCCTCCTGGCGCTGTCCGGCATCCTGCTCTTCTCGCCGGCGGTGCGCCGGCTGGGTGTCGACCTGCGGTTCTGGGTGGTGGCCTACTCCCTCTACCTGCTGGCGGTGTTCTTCCCGCAGTCGAGCACGTTCCGGCTGTTGATGCCGCTGTTCCCGCTGCTCGGCGTGCTGGCGCTTCCGCGCAGCCGCATCTACCGTGCGGCGCTGGCGGTGCTCTTCATCGCGCTGCAGGTGGGATGGGTGGCCATCTGCTGGTCGATCGACGGATACGATTGGTCACCTCCGTGACTCCTACGATTTCCGCACGTCGGCAACGATGTCGGATAATAGAAGCACATCCACGAAAGGGGAGCTGCATGGCGGCCATGAAGCCGAGGACCGGGGACGGGCCGATGGAGGCTGTGAAGGAGGGACGGCTCATCATCGTGCGTGTGCCGCTCGAGGGTGGGGGACGACTTGTGGTCTCCGTCAACGATGCGGAAGCCAAAGAGCTTCATGACGCCCTCGCGAGCGTCGTGACCTCCGCCTGACATCGCGCCGGCGACGAATCGCCGAGATGAGAAGAGGCTCCGATCGATGCGGTATGATCCTCTTCTCGTGGGGGATGGCCGGGTTCAGGGCGCCAGCTTGGTGTGCTGCAGCAGCCCTTCGCCGGCGGGGGAGAGGGCGCTGATGACGGCGCCGGAGGCGGACGTCTCGGTGATGAGCGTGCGGAATCCTGTCGCGATCTCGTCTCGCGCCGCCGGGTCCGCTACGCGTCCGCGCCACAGCGCGCGGGCCACCAGGACGGTCCCACCGGGACGCACCAGCCGCAGACCGTGCTCGACGTACTCGATGACCGACTGCGGGTCGGCGTCGATGAAGACGATGTCGTAGGAGTTCTCGTTCATCCGCGGCAGCACCTCGAGGGCACGGCCCGGGATGAGGCGCACCCGGTTGGCGCCGACGCCCGCCTCGGTGAAGAACGCCCGCGCGTGCTGCTGGTACTCGACCTCGACGTCGATCGACGTGAGCTGCGCCTCGGGCGCTCCGGTGAGCAGCCAGAGGCCGGAGACGCCGACGCCGGTGCCGATCTCCACGACGTTCTCGGCGTGGGTCGCCGCGACGACGACCGCGACCTGGGCGCCGGTGGCCGGCGAGATGGGGTCGACGCCCAGCTCCAGCGACTGCTGCCGGGCGCGGGCGATGACATCGCTCTCGACGACGACGTCGTCGGCGAACCTCCAGTTCGAGTCCTTGTCTGACACAGTGCTCCCGTCGATCAACCCTCAGGATACGGTCGGCTTCTGCGGCATCCGTGCAGGCATCGCCGCGATACGCTGGAATGGTGTTCGGGCTGACCTTCGACAAGCTGCTGATCGTGGCGGTGATCGCAGTGTTCCTCATCGGCCCGGAACGACTGCCCACCTACGCCGGGAAGCTCGCGCAGCTTGTGCGCTCGCTGCGGGACTTCGCCAACGGCGCGAAGGACCGGATGCGGAATGAGATGGGCCCGGAGTTCGACGAGGTCGACTGGAAGAAGCTGGACCCGCGGCAGTACGATCCGCGCCGCATCATCCGCGAGGCGCTCCTCGACGACGCGCCGGCAGAGGCGCCGAGCGCGATCAAGCCGGTGACGCAGTCGGTCTATGCGCAAGGCAGGACGCCGCTTGCGGCCGGCGCTGTGCCGCCGTTCGATCTCGAAGCGACCTGACGCGGCGCGGCCGGGCGCGCATCCACTACGCTGCGGACATGATCGCAACGGAGCAGACGCTGACCCGGGCGACCGTGGCGCGGTACGCCGTCGGCTCGCTCGGCACGGGCGGCTTCTCGACGCTGCCCGGACTGGTGCTCGTCTACTACCTGACCGACTCGCTCGGGGTCGCGGCGATCGTCGCGGGGATCGTCGTGACGGTCGCCAAGGTGTGGGACGTCGTCATCGACCCCGTGATCGGCGCGCGCAGCGACCGGCTGCTCGCCGTCCGGGGGTCGCGCCGCCCGATGATGCTGCTCGGCGCGCTGGCCCTTCCCGTGTTCTTCCTGCTGACCTTCGCCGTCCCTCCGGGCACGCCCGGGGGCGTCGCCGCGCTCTGGGTGCTGCTCGCGTTCGTGCTGACGGCGACCGCGTTCAGCCTGTTCCAGGTGCCGTACATCGCACTCCCGGCGGAGCTCGCATCCGGCTACGACCAGCGGACGCGTCTGCTCACGTGGCGCGTCGTGGTGCTGACGTTCGCGATCCTGCTGTTCGGCGCCGGCGGCCCGGCGCTCCGGTCGCTCGGCGGCGGGAATTCCTTCGCCGGCTACTTCCTGATGGCTCTCGTCGCCGGGGCGGCGATCGGCGGCGGGATGCTGTTCTCGGCCTTCGTGGCGCCGCGCGGGCTTCCGGCCGAGGCGCCGCCGCCGCGCGAGAACGTGCTCGCGACGCTGCGGTCGAACTACCGGGCCGGGATGCGCGTCCTGCGCGACAGCCAGCCGTTCCGCGCCCTGCTGCTCACGTTCCTGCTGCAGGGTCTCGCCACCGGGATGATGCTCGCCGGTGCGAACTACATCGCGACCTGGGTGCTCCACTCGGAGGACGCGGTGACGTTCCTCTTCGTGGCCCTGATCGCGCCGGCGCTGGTCGTCACCCCGCTGTGGGGCGTCGTGGCACGGCGCATCGGCAAGGAGCGCGGCTTCGCCGTGGCGAGCATCCTGTTCGGTGTCGCGGCGTTGTCGATGACCGGGCTGCTCTGGGCGCCGGGCGCCTGGGTCTACGCGCCGGTGGCGCTGGTGGGCGCAGGCTACGCGGGGATGCAGTCGCTGCCGATGGCCATGCTGCCCGACGTGATCTCGCACGACGCCCGCCGCAACGGCGACGGGCGTGCCGGAACGTTCGGCGGGATGTGGACGGCGGGGGAGACGACCGGGATGGCGCTCGGCGCGACGGTCCTCAGTGTGGTGCTCGCGGTCAGCGGGTACGTGTCGCGCGCTGCGGCCGCCGCATCCACCGTCGCCGGTGCAGCGGCGGGCGGGTCGCAGCCGGGGAGCGCGGTCGCGGGGATCGTGCTGAGCTTCAGCGTCATCCCCGCTCTGCTGATCGCGATCAGCCTCGTGCCGCTGGCGCGGTACCGGCTGCGGAGGGGGGACATCGATGCCATCGTCTGACGCCGAGGTGCGCGGGAGCACGGTCGGCTTCGACCAGCAGGCGATCCTCGGCCGCCTGGCTGCGCTCCGAGCGGCGGATGCACCGACCCACGGCGGCCGCGTGCTGAGCTACGTGTACGACTCCGGGAGGCCGGAGCTCGACGAGCTCGCGGCTCAGGCGATGCGACTGGTGCAGCCGGTGAACGGGCTGGATCCGACGACGTTCACCTCGGTCGCCGTCATGGAGCGCGAGGTGATCGATTTCGCCCGCGAGCTGCTGCACGGCGGCGACGACGTGGTCGGGTCGGTGACCTCCGGCGGGACCGAGTCGTGCCTGCTCGCGGTGAAGACCGCGCGCGACGTGTGGCGGGCGGGCGGCGGCTCTGGTACGCCGCGGCTGCTTGCTCCCGTGACGGCGCATGCGGCGTTCCAGAAGGCGGCCGCGCTCTTCGGGGTGACTCTCGACCTCGTTCCGGTGGACCCGTCCACCGGCCGGGTGGACGTCTCCCGGCTGATCTCGCGGATCGATGCGCAGGTGGCGCTCGTGGTCGTGTCGGCGCCGTCGTATCCCTACGCCACGCTCGACCCGGTGGAGGAGATCGCCGCCGCCTGCGACGAGGCCGGCGTCGCCTGCCATGTGGATGCGTGCATCGGCGGCTGGATCCTGCCGTTCTGGCGGGCGCGGGATGGGTCGGCGCTGCCCGCGTGGGACTTCCGCGTGCCCGGCGTGACCAGCGTCTCGGCCGACCTGCACAAGTACGGCTACGCGCCGAAGGGAGCGAGCGTCCTGCTGCAGCGCGGGCGCGACCGGCAGCGCCGCCAATACTTCGCCACGACCGGATGGCCCGGGTATCCGGTCGTCAACGCCACGCTGCTCGGGTCGAAGTCGGCCGGCGCACTCGCGGCATCGTGGGCGATCATCCAGGCGCTGGGGGCCCGGGGCTTCGCCGGCCTCGCCGAGTCGTGCCGCCGGGCGACCCGTGCGCTGGAGGACATCGTGGGCGACATCGAGGGACTGCGCGTGCTGGGTGAGCCGACCGGACCGTTGCTGGCCGTCGCGACGGACCCGGCGGAGCCGGCATCGCGCCGGGTGGACCCGCACCACTGGGCGGACCGCGTCCGCCGCCGCGGCTGGGTGCTGCAACTGCAGCCGGGACTCGTTCAGGCGGACGGCACCCGCCTCCCGCACACCACCCACCTCACGGTCACCCCGGTGACCGAGGGACGGATCGACGAGCTGGAGGCCGCCCTCCGGGGTGCTGCGGACGAGGTGCGCGGCGTGCCTCCCGTCGATCGGGAGGCCGTGCTCGCCGCCCTTCCCGGCGAGGTGACCGCGGGCCTCGCGTCCGCTGCGGTCACGGAACTCGACTCGGCGACCGCTGCGCACATCCTGAGCTCGATCGGTCTCGGTCGCGCAGGGTCGAGCCTCGCGGACGAGCAGGCGCCCCTCCTCGCCCTCGTCGAGGCGCTGCCGCGCCCTCTCACCGAGCGCCTCCTCACGGAGCTCCTCGCCCGGGCCGTGGACCCCGACGCCTGACCCCCCGCCTGCGCCCGCCCCGGGCCGCCTTCGGGCGGGGTGCTCGCCCGAGCCGCCCGCGTGAGATTCCGCCGAGGTGCTCGGTTTTTGAAGCCACACCCCCTCCGCGGGTGCAACAAACAACAACACCGCAGACCCGCGGGTGCAACAAACATCCCCACCGCTATCCGCGCCGGGGGGGGGGCACCGCGTGGGGCG
>JBQCCO010000189.1:0-2294 GCA_051962155.1 Leifsonia sp.
CGCAGCGAATCGGAGGACAGGGCGGCGATCTCGGCCGGGCTGCGGGTGGCGTTGTGCGGTGAGAAGACCTCCGGGCTCACCTGGCGCAGTGCGTCCCGGCGGGCCAGAGTCCGGACGATCTCGGTCAGCGGGAACTCGCCGGTGCCCGGCCAGCCCCGGTCGAAGCAGTTCTCCTCCAGGGTCACGCCGGGCGGCAGCCGCAGCGGACCGTCGTTGAGCTGCACGCAGTGGATCCGGTCTCCCGGGATCTCCGTGAGCATGTCCAAGGTCGATCCGCTGCGCACGTAGTGGAGGATGTCGAAGACGATCCCGCCGTTCGGCCGGTCAGCGGCGGAGACTACCGACCACGCCTGGCGGATCGTCCTGACGGCCCACATGGGCAGGTTCTCCAGATCGCACGTGACGTCGTACCTGGCCGCGAGGTCGCAGGTAGCCGCGAAGTGCCGGACGATCTCGTCCGCCGGGTAGACGCCTTCCGCGAAGGTGGCGTTCAGGCTGCAGTACCCGACGCCGAGCTGCCCGCACAGCTCGAAGAACTCGCCGGCCTCGATGTCGAAGCCGTCGATGTAAGAGGCGTCCATGTTCGTCGGGAGCCAGCGCGGGTTCCAGTTGCTGAGCGGGTCGAGGCGCGTGATGGCCACGCCGTTCTCCGCGGCGATCTCGAGCATGTCCTGGGGCCGGAGGCCGCCCTTGATCGTGTCCCTGGCCTCGTGCGGATGCAGCGACAGCTGACCGAACCCGGCGAGCCTGGTGGCGCCGACCTTATCGCGGAAGCCGAGGTGGCGGACGTTGGCGAACGGCATGACCAGCGGGTCGGGCACGCGGCTGGAGGCGGGCGGGGAACCGTCGTCGTTCGTCATGATGGTTATGTCTTGTCCTTTTTGTCGTCTGTCATCCGCAGGATGGGCTTGATGACCCGGCCGGCTTCCATGTCGTCGATGGCGCGCTGGATCTCGGCGAACCGGTAGTGGCTCACCAGCGTGCCGACGGGGAATCGTCCCTGCCGGTACAGCTCGATCAGGTGCGGCACGAGCGTGCGCGCGTCGGCGTCGCCCTGGATGGTCCCGCGGACGGCCCGGCCGTTGAGCAGCGCGCTCATGCTCAGGCGGGCCCGGGCGCCGGCTGGGGCGCCGCCCGCCAGCACGACGGTTCCGGTCATGGCGAGCGAATCCAGCGCATCGGCGAGGACGGCCGGATGACCCGTCGTGTCGAAGATGTAGTCGGCCCCGCGGCCGGTGAGACGCTGGATGGCGTCCCTGGCCTCGCGCTCCGATGCGTCTACCGTGTGCGTGGCTCCCAGCTCGGCCGCCGTTTCCAGTCGCCCGGGGTTCGTGTCGACCGCGATGATCTGCCGCACGCCCAGATGACGCGCCATCATCAGGGCGGCCAGGCCGACGGTCCCGGTCCCCAGGACCGCCAGCCGCGAATCGGGCCGCAGGTCCATCACGTTGAGGGCGGATGCCGCGCCGGTCGACACTCCGCAGCCGAAGGCGGGCGCGAGCTCGAGCGGCAGCTCGCGGTCCAGGATCACGGCCGAGTTGGCGGCGGCCAGCGTGCGGGAGGCGAACGAGGACTGCTGGAAGACGTGACCGCCGACCCGCGTCCCGTCGTCCTCCCGCCGCCAGCCCGAGGAACCGTCGAGCCGGGCCCCGCCGAAGGAGAGCGCGAAGCCGTGCTCGCAGTAGGCCATCGCGCCGCGCAGGCAGTTCGGGCACTTCCCGCAGAAGGGGTAGGTCAGCAGCACGTGGTCACCAGGACGCACGCCGGTGACGGCGCTGCCGACGGCGGTGACCACCCCGGCGCCCTCGTGTCCCGGGATGACAGGGAACTCGGGCACCGGGTACCCGCCGTCGCGAATGTGGAGGTCGGTACGGCAGATGCCGGCGGCCGCGATGCGGACCGCGATCTCGTCGGGGGCGGGCTCGCCGAGGTCGAACCGTTCGATCGTCAGCGCCGCCCCGCGGCTGGCCACCACCGCAGCTGTGCTCTTCACCGCGCTTCCCCTTTCCTCGTCGCCTTTCCTAGCCGCCCGCCGAACTCAACGCCCCTGATCCTGCGGCGCGGCAGCCTCCCGCGTCACAGAGCGACGGCACGGGCGTCCCGCAGTTACGTCATGATTGTGACAGTGACTACCATAGGGCGTAGTGGTTATCACAACCATGCGTAAGTGATGGTGCTTCTCAGCGACGGTCAGGACGATCTTGCCGCCGGGATGCTGGGCTTCCAGGACGCGGTGGGCCTGGGCGGCTTCGGCCAGGGGGAGCTGGTGGCTGACGACCGGGCGCAGGGCTCCC
>JBQCCO010000190.1:0-4318 GCA_051962155.1 Leifsonia sp.
GGGGGAGCGGCGCTCATCGTGCTGACCATCGTCGCGATCGGACTGCTCAGGAACACAGCAGGCGTGGTGCTGGGATGGGTCATCCAGCTGATCGTCGTGGCGGCCGGACTCCTCGTCCCCGCCTTCTTCATCGTCGGCGCGATCTTCACCGCCATGTGGGCGTACTGCATGATCGCCGCCGCGCGCATCGACCGAAACAACAGGGCCGCTCCGGCGGCCGACAACGGAACGGAGAACCCATGACCAGTGCCGTCGAAGAGACCCTCGTGCTCATCAAGCCGGACGGAGTCGCCCGTAATCTCACGGGCGAGATCCTGCGCCGCATCGAGGCGAAGGGCTACTCGCTCGTCGACATCCGGATGCTGCAGGCCGACCGCGAACTGCTCGCGCACCACTACGCCGAGCACGAGGGCAAGCCGTTCTACGAGCCGCTGGTCGAGTTCATGGAGTCCGGCCCGATCGTCGCGATCCGCCTCGCGGGCAACCGCGTGATCGAGGGCTTCCGCTCCCTCGCCGGAGCCACCGATCCGACCACTGCGCTCCCGGGCACCATCCGCGGCGACCTCGCGCGCGACTGGGGCCTCAAGGTGCAGCAGAACCTCGTGCACGGCTCCGACTCGCCCGAGTCCGCCGCCCGCGAGCTCACCCTCTGGTTCGGCTGACCCTTCCGTCATCTCCCACCCCGCCCACATTCGTCACGAATGTGCACCTAGCGCGAGCGTAGGGATACATTCGTCACGAATCGCGGGCGGGTCAGACGAACGCGCGGTGAATCCAGTCCAGCTGGATCTGCGCCAGCACGGCGACGATCGCGTACGAGACGACCGTGATGAGCGGCACCCAGCCGTACAGCGTGCGCGCCACCCGGCGCGCACGCTCGGGCAGGCGGATGTTGCCCTCCTTGAGGTTGTAGAGCGTCACCGCCCAGAAGGTCGGGATGGTCACGGTCCAGGTGACCATGCACCAGGGGCACAGCACGTTCAGCACGGTGATCGATTCCGTGATCAGGAAGATCACCAGCACCAGCGCGAGCAGCACGCCCACGTTGAACGTGATCCAGTACCAGCGGGCGAAGGGCGCCCGGACGGCCAGCAGGCCGACGCCGACGGCCACCGTCGCAGTCCAGCCTGCCAGGCCGATGAGGGGGTTGGGGAAGCCGAGCAGCTCGCCCTGCCAGGAGTTCAGGTTCTTCGCGCATCCCACCAGGACGTTGAAGTTGCAGGACAGCTGCGCGTTCGGATCCTGCAGCAGATGGATCTTGTCCAGCGTGAGCGCGAAGGCGGCCCCGAACCCGATCAGTCCGGCAACGATGAGGAATACGGCGAGAGCGGTCGGGCGGCGGTACGCGGCCTCGGCAGGGCTGGCTGACACCCTCGGATTATGGCATGACGTCTGCGTGTCGCCCTGGGAACGGACCCGAGTCGTCCTCGGCGCGTGCGATAATCGTTGGAGCAGTCGTTGCGGCCGAGGCCGCGAACAGCGACAGAAGGCTTGAGGGCGCCCAGAGTGCCCGTTGAAATGCCGGCCGTGGAGGCCGGTGGTGAACATGAGCCGGATGCAGGCCGCGCCACGAGCCCGGAGGCATCCGAACAGGATTGAGGGGGGCGCCGCACGCGCCGCCTCCCGACGGAGAGTACCCGGGGAGCGGGGAGCCGCACCGGTCGAGGAGTGCACCAGCGATGGTGGATAACGAAAATTTCGAGAACACGGACAACGACGAGACGGAGACGGGAGGACGGAAGCGCAAGGGGCTCTTCGGCACGCGACGCGTGGTGAGGAAGTCTCCGCAGGCGGCGAGCGCTGACGCTTTCGCACCTCAGACGCCTCCTGAGCCGGTCGCCGATCAGCCGGTCGCTGCCCAGTCGAACGCCGAGCGTGCGACCGCGGCTCAGCCGACCGCCGGTCGGCCCGACGCCGACGCGCCCACGCGGGACGCGGCTGCGCCCGCCCCCTCGGGAGCGCTCGAGCCGCCGGCCCTCCCCGAGAGGCACGGCGAGCCCGAGGTCCCGGCGGCTGCCGCCGCCCCCGGCCTCCCGCCGACGACCCTGCTCTTCCAGGCACCCGACGTGCTGCCGCTGCCCCCGCTCGCGGAGGCCGACGAGGAGCCGGCCGGCGGTGTCCGCCGCCGCTCCCGCCGCCGCGCCGGCGAGACGGCCCGCGATGACGCCAACGACCCGGCCAACACCGTGGTCAAGGTCCGCGCGCCACGCGAGCCGGAGCTCATCACCGAGCCGCAGAAGGTCAAGGGCTCCACGCGCCTCGAGGCCAAGAAGCAGCGCCGCCGGGATGGGCGGGATGCCGGCCGTCGCCGGCCCGTGATCACCGAGGCCGAGTTCCTGGCCCGCCGGGAGTCCGTCGACCGCCAGATGGTCGTCCGCTCGAAGGGTGGCCGCATCCAGATCGGCGTGCTGGAGGACAAGGTGCTGGTCGAGCACTACGTCGCCCGCTCGCAGGAGGCGTCCCTGATCGGCAACGTGTACCTGGGCCGCGTCCAGAACGTCCTGCCGAGCATGGAGGCCGCGTTCGTCGACATCGGCCGCGGCCGCAACGCCGTGCTCTACTCCGGCGAGGTCGACTGGGATGCCGCAGAGACCGGCAATCAGCCGCGCCGCATCGAGCTGGCGCTGAAGCCGGGCGACCGCGTCCTCGTCCAGGTCACCAAGGACCCGGTCGGCCACAAGGGCGCCCGCCTCACCAGCCAGATCTCGCTGCCCGGCCGCTACCTCGTGTACGTGCCCGGCGGATCCATGAACGGCATCAGCCGCAAGCTCCCGGACACGGAGCGCGCGCGCCTCAAGAAGATCCTCAAGGAGGTGCTCCCCGAGAACGCCGGTGTCATCGTCCGCACCGCGGCCGAGGGCGCCACCGAGGAGCAGCTGACCCTCGACGTCACCCGGCTCACCTCGCAGTGGGCCGACATCAGCGCACGGGTCGAGTCGCAGCAGGCGCCCGCGCTGCTGCACAGCGAGCCGGACCTGCTGATCAAGATCATCCGCGACGTCTTCAACGAGGACTTCCAGAAGCTGGTGATCGCCGGCGACGACGCGCGTCAGACCATCGAGAACTACCTGCGTCAGGTCGCCCCCGACCTGCTCGACCGCGTCGAGCCGTACACCGGGCAGCAGGACGCCTTCGACGAGTTCCGCATCACCGAGCAGATCGAGAAGGCGCTGGAGCGCAAGGTCTGGCTCCCGTCGGGCGGTTCGCTCGTGATCGACCGCACCGAGGCCATGACCGTCGTGGATGTGAACACCGGCAAGTTCGTCGGCTCCGGCGGCAACCTGGAGGAGACGGTCACCAAGAACAACCTGGAGGCCGCCGAGGAGATCGTCCGGCAGCTGCGACTGCGCGACATCGGCGGCATCATCGTCGTCGACTTCATCGACATGGTGCTGGAGACCAACCGCGACCTCGTCCTCCGCCGCCTGGTGGAGTGCCTGAGCCGCGACCGGACGAAGCACCAGGTGGCCGAGGTCACCTCGCTGGGCCTCGTCCAGATGACCCGCAAGAAGCTGGGCCTCGGCCTGCTGGAGACCTTCAGCGAGGCGTGCGAGGTCTGCGCCGGCCGCGGAGTCGTCGTCCACCACGATCCTGTGGTGAAGCACCGGCAGCCGCAGCAGCAGCCGCAGAACGATCGCCGGCGCGGCCGGGGCGGGAACGGCCCGATCACCGGCAGCGGCGGATCGAACGGTGCCGCAACCGGAGCGGGCCACAACGGCACGCACGCCATCACGGACGATGCGAAGAACGCGCTCGCCAAGATCGCCGCCTCCACCATCCACCACGACGACGAGGCCAAGCCGCAGGAGAGCCCGGCGGAGGCGCAGCCGGTCGGTGCCGCGACCGCCGATGTGGCGCTGCCGGAGGCCACGGGGCCGAAGAAGCGCCGCCGGAAGGCCAAGGGCGGCATCGACCGTCCGCAGGCGGACGCCGCAGCCCCGATCGACGCTCAGGGAGCGACGGATGCCCCGGCCCGAGAGGTTGCGGACACGCCGGCGGAGGAGCCGCTCCTCCCGTTGCTCGACCTGCCGGAGCCCGCTGTCGTCCCGTCGACACCCCGTCCGCTGCCTCAAGAGGCCGAGCTGCTGCTCGACTCCGTGCTCGACGCGCTCCCGGCGCCGAAGGAGCCGGGTCAGGGCCGAGGCCGCAGCCGCCGGGCCAGCACGACCGTCATCGCAGGCGGCGAGCTCGCGCCCAAGGGCGAGTAGCCATCCACTGGTCCGAACATGCCGTGACGAACCGGGTCGTCACGGCATGTAGGGAACATTCGTAAGCGCCCGACACGTCTGCAATACACTCGTCTGGCCCCGCACCCCCT